>WTHE01000239.1:0-8126 GCA_011523315.1 Candidatus Binatota bacterium | reverse complement strand
AAGGAGAGCGGAGTATGGCAGACCACAACTATAGCCGACCGGAGATGCTGGTCGAGACTGACTGGCTGGCCGAGCATCTCCAAGACGTATGCGTCGTCGATTGCGATAACCGTGAGGCCTACCGCCGGGCACATATTCCTGGCGCGGTAACGTTTCGCGGCCACCACTACCTCAAGGAAAAAGAGGGCGCACCGCATATCATGGGGCCCGAGCAGTTTGCCGAGACCATGGGCGGGTTGGGGATCGGGGACGACACCCTGGTCATCGCCTATGACGGGTTCAGCGGGCTGTACGCCACCCGTCTGTGGTGGGCGCCCAGCTCTTATGGCCATACCCGAGCTGCGGTGCTGAACGGCGGCTGGGACGCCTGGCTGGCCGAGGGCCGGCCGCTGACCAACGCGCCGGCCAGACGGGCTGCGGCCCGCTTCAACCCCCAGGTGAATGAGGAGTTGATCGCCCGTTGGGAGTATGTCCGGGACTCGATTGATCAGACCGACCGGGTGCTGCTCGACGTGCGCTCCGACGGTGAGTGGAGCGGGCAGAACGCGCGGGGCACGAAGCGGGGGGGACGTATCCCCGGCGCCGTACACCTGGAGTGGCTCAACTATGTTGACGATCAGACCAAGAAGTTCAAACCTGCCGCCGAGCTGCGGGCCATGTTTGCCGAGGCCGGCATTACCCCCGAGTCACAAGTCGTCACCTATTGACAGGGGGGTATCCGTGCGGCGCACGGACTCTTCACCCTGCGGTTGATCGGTTTTGACGCGGTCCGGAACTATGACGCCTCGTGGGCCGAGTGGGGCAATCGGGAGGATCTGCCGCTCGAAAAGGACTAGCGGGCCAGGAGAGGAATGGCCGCCAGGGCCAGCGCGCCGGCGACCAGAATGACCCCGATCCCCCAGGCCGGCGCCCGGTGTCGGTCGAGTGTTGCGCCGCAGTAGACGCACGCGGATAGAAACGAGCCGCCGGTCACATACACCCGGTTCCACTTGTGGCACGCCGGACAGCGAGGTTTGGGACGGCTTTGAAAAAGGGCAGCGAGTTGAGCCACGATGCTATCCTCACCAGACGCTGGCTCAGCCTAGCATAGGCCGGTCGTGGCGTCGAGATCGGGCGGCCGCTGTCGCCCCTTCAGCGACGCGTTTCCGCCCGGTGGCGCTGACCCAGACGAGGCGTTACCACGGCCATGAGCTGGGGGTGGAGGAGCCGATTGCTGGCCACCAGCCCCTGCAGCAGGGTAGTGGCCTGGTTGAACACCACCGGCTTGCCACTCAGCGTGGTGAGCAGACCGCCGGCCTCTTCGATCAGCATGGCGCCGGCACACAGGTCCCACTCATTCTTGGGCACCAGGGTAAAGGTCGCGTCGGCCTCGCCCTTGGCAATGGCAGCCAGCTTATGCGCCATACCGCCTGCGGGCCGGGCATGGAAAAGGGACTGAAACGGCCGCCATTCGCCCCGTTTTGTCTCCGAGCGGCTGGACAGTACCGTGGCCTCGGCCAGGCGTTCGGTCGGGCTGACGCGCAGCCGTGTGTCACCCGTGTCGCCCGTTCGACGCCAGGCGCCCTGGTCGCGCGCGGCCCACACCAACTCGTCCAAGGCCGGGTAGTAGATCACGCCCAGCAGCGGTCGGCCGTCCTCGATCAGGCCGATCGAGACGGCGAACTCGGGGATTTTGTCAATAAACTCCCGGGTCCCGTCGAGCGGATCAACCACCCACACGCGGCGTTTTGACAGCCGGTCCGGGGAGTCGGTGGTTTCTTCCGACAGCCAGCCGTCGTGGGGAAAGGCGCGGTGGATGATCTGGTGGATGCGGTGGTTGGCCTGACGGTCGGCAAGCGTGACCGGACTGTCGTTGTGTTTGTAGTCCACGCGGTACTTCGTTTCATACACCGCCCGAATCACCGTCCCGGCCGCCTGGGCGGCGGCCACGGCGGTGGTTTTTTCACGCGCCAGCCGGTCTGTCATACGCCCTACATCCCCAGCACATAGGCGAACATGAGCGGAGCCACGATCGCCGCGTCGGATTCGATGATGTAGCGCGGAGTCTCCACCCCGAGTTTGCCCCAGGTGATTTTTTCATTCGGCACCGCCCCCGAGTACGAACCATAGCTGGTCGTGGAATCGCTGACCTGGCAGAAATAGCTCCACAACGGGGTCTGGGTGCGGCGCAGATCCTGGATGAGCAGCGGCACGACACAGATCGGAAAGTCGCCCGCGATCCCCCCGCCGATCTGATAAAAGCCAATCGGGCTGGTCCGGCACACCTCCTCATACCACTCGGCCAGAAAGCGCATGTACTCGGTGCCGTTACGGACCGTCTGGGTGCTGGCGAGCTTGCCCGTCATACAGTGGCTGGCAAACACGTTGCCGGTGGTCGAATCTTCCCAACCCGGCACGACGATAGGCAGATTTTTCTCCATGGCGGCCAGCAGCCACGAGTCCTTGGGGTCGATCTGGTAGGAGGCTTGCAGCGCGCCGGAGCGAAGAATCTGATAAAAATATTCGTGCGGAAAGTAGCGCTCGCCCCGCCGTTCGGCCTCCAGCCACGCCTCAAGGATGGCCACCTCTACCCGCCGCATGGCCTCGTCCTCGGGGATGCAGGTATCGGTAACCCGATTCATATGCCGCTCGAGGAGGTCGGCTTCCTGGGCCGGTGTGAGGTCGCGGTAGTGGGGCACGCGTTCATAGTCATTGTGGGCAACCAGGTTAAACACATCTTCTTCGAGGTTGGCCCCGGTGCAGGATATGGCGTGCACGCAGTCCTGACGGATCATCTCGGCCAGCGACAGACCGATTTCCGCCGTACTCATGGCGCCGGCCATGGCCACCAGCATCTTGCCGCCCCGGTCGAGGTGACGCTTATAGGCGTCTGCGGCCTCAATCAGGCTGGCCGCATTAAAATGACGGAAGTGGTGTTTGAGAAAGTCGGTCACCGGCTGACTGCTCATACGCGCCTCCCTGCTCCAGACACGGGCGGACCACCCGCAGGCTAGCATCCCGCTCCCGCACCGGCTAGCCCGAACCACCTCAGGCGTCGATGTCTGGTGGCTTGAGACACGCCCGCAGCAATTCCACGCCGACCTCGGTTGACGGCTCGGCACACGCCTGGCGTAAGCGCCGTCCGTGTGGACTTGGTGCCAAGGCCGCCCGCATCAGCCGCCGAAAATCGACCCGGAGCTGGGCGCTGTACAGCAGCCGGAGCAGCGCCAGCCGAATGGCATAGGCGTCTATGGCTTCTCCGGCCCGCAGCGCGGGAGGCTGGTAGGCCCGCGTTTCGTGCAGGTAGGCGGCCGTTTCGGCGGGAACGTGGGCGTCGATTGAGCGCCCGCTGGCCAGCGCGTGCCGAACGGTGGTGGCCGACAGGTCGTTGAGATCGCTTGCCGCTGCGGACAGCCCAAAGAAACGGATGGCCGGACGAAAGACCCGATTGTCCGGTTGATCGAGCAGTCGCTGGAACGCGGCCTGGTCCAGCTCTCCCCGGTTGGCGACGATCAGACCGGCCAGCCCGAACAGTTCGCGCAGGGACGCATCTCTATCCTGGTAATAGCGGGGGTCGAGGATCTGAACCAGCTTGTCCATACCGGTCAGGAAACACAGCTCGGTGTCCGGTCCCAACAGGCGGCGGAAGGCGCGGGCCTGTTCGACGTATAAGCCGCGGTTGACCAGCGCCACACTCAGCGACGGTCGGCCGGCGGCGTAGAGTGACAGCAGGGCCAGGCGATCCTCAAGACCCAGGCCGGTCACCTGTTCTTTATCGACCGTGCGGGTGGCCAGGCTCAGAAACACCTGGTCGAGTCGCCAGGTATGACAGGCCTGTTCGGCCAGCTGGGTGTGGGCCAGGGTCAGGGGATTGAACGAGCCGCACAGAATACCGACGCGACGGGAGCGGTGGGTCGGCCCGGACGCCAGCACCCGCACCTGGGGCGGTGCGCCAGGATCCAGGCTGGTGACAGCCTCGCGCAGGGAAAACAGACGGTCCAAGTCATAGACGGCTCGGCTGACCTGGGACGCGCTGGAGGATGGCTGGCTCACACGACACGGCTCTCCGTGACGGGCAGCTTATAATCCCCCAGCCGACAGGGCAAGCTGTGCGGCTGGTCGCCGGGCCGTACTGATTGACCGGCTCTTTCCGTCCGTGATACCTTCTGGCCATGTCCGTGCGGCTCCGGCCGGGAGGGCTCTCCCGGCTTTCCATTCTTCTTTTCGGCCTGCTGTCGGCCTGCGCAGCCCGCGGCCCACTCCGCCCCCACCCCGTCCGCCCGTTGCTCCCGTCCTCGCTCCGACGGCAGCCACCATCCCCGGTAGTCCGGTGGTCTTGAGCGCCAAGGAGCGCGCCCTGGCCCACTTTCTCACCAGCCGTGTGGCCCAGACACGGGGCGACTACGAGACGGCGCTGAGCAGCCTGGCCCGCGCGGTCGAGCTCGACCCCGATACGGCCCTGCTGCGCTTTCGCCTGGCCAAGCTGTATGTGCGGATGGGAAAGACCGAACAGGCCCTGCAACACTGTCGGATCGTGGTCGAACAAGAGCCCGAGAATCTTGAGGCGCAGATGTTCTTGGCCGGTCTGCTGTCTTCGACGCGTCAGGAAGACGAGGCTGCGGCGGTCTACGAGGCCGTCCTCGAGCGGCAACCTGACAACCAGGAGCCCTACCTGTATCTGGGTACCTTGTACGCCAAGCAACAGCGCTTTGAAGAAGCCTCGGCGGTGCTGCTGGCGCTGGTTGAGCGCTACCCGCGCTCGCTGCTGGGCTATTACTACCTGGGGCAGGTTTCGGCTGCGGCCGGCCAGCTCGACACGGCCGAAACCTACTACAAAAAGGCCCTGACACTGAACCGCAGCTCGGAAATGGTGATGCTCGATCTGGCGCTGGTGTACGAGATGCAGGAGCAGCTTGACCACGCCCGCGACATGTATCAGCAGGCGCTCGACTTCAACCCCGACAGCGAGCAGGCGCGTAAACGCCTGGGACGCTTATTTCTTGAGGAAAAAGATCTCGACGGTGCCCTGGAGCAGTTTCGTGAGTTGGAAAAGATCCAGGAGCGGATTCAGGCCGACCCCCAGGAGACCCGGCTGCGCATCAGCCTGATCTACAGCGAGAAGGGCGAGTACGACCGGGCGGTCACCGAGCTGAATCTGGTCCTGACCGCCCAGCCAGACAACGCCCGGGCGCGTTACTTCCTGGGCGTCATCCTGACCGAGGCCGAGGAAGACGACAAAGCCATCGGCGAGTTGCTCAAGATCCCGACCGATACCGACTACTACGCTGATGCGCGTCTGTATCTGAGCCATATCTACCGGCGCCAGAAGAAGCTGGCCCAGGCCATTGTCGAGGCCACCCACGTCCTGGGGGTGAAGCAGGATAACCTCGAGGTGCTGGAATATCTGGCCGGCCTGGAGCGAGAGAACGGGAATCGACCTCGGGCGATCCAAATCCTCGAAAGAATGATCAGCCTGGCTCCCACCAACGACGTGTATCATTTTACGCTGGGAGCCATCTACGACGAACACAAAGATAAAGTCCGCTGTGTCGCCCATATGCAGAAAGCGATTGACCTCAACCCGGAGAACTCTGCGGCGCTGAATTACCTGGGCTATACCTGGGCCGAGCAGGGCATTCGTCTCGATGAGGCCGAAGATCTCATTCGCCGGGCGTTGCAGATCGAGCCCGACGACGGCTTTTATATCGACAGCCTGGGCTGGGTGTATTACCAGCGTGGGGAGTATTCCGAGGCCGTCGAGTATCTGGAGCGGGCCGTCGAGCTGGTCAACGATGATCCGACGATTACCGAGCACCTGGGCGATGCCTACGAGAAGGTCGGCCGGATCGGCGACGCGTCCCGCACGTATCGGGCGGCCCTGGACCAGGCGACCGAGAGCGATCAGCACCGACGCCTGCGGGATAAGATTGACAGCTTGGCCCAGCCCGGTCAGGAGACGCGCTCCTCCGGACTCGAATAAAAGAGTACACGTGTCCTCCAACCACATGAGCATGTTGACACGTTTACTCTTTCGGGGGGGCTGAGCGCATGGTCGAGTCAGCCCGATCTTTCGGATTGATCCGGCCGGCCTGTGTGTTGCTGATATGTGTGCTGAGCGCCTGCGGTGTCCGCCCGCCGCCGTCTCCGCCGCCGCCATCCTCTCCCCCGTCCGTTTCCAGAGCGAGGGCATTCCTTGACCAGCTGCACGACCGGCGCCAGGCGCTCGTGCGCGTCCGCGGCTTGGCCCGGGTGAGCTATGCCGGCCCGCACGGAAAAGGCGCGGCCAGGCAGGCGATTGCGATTGCCGCACCGGACCGGTTCCGGTTCGAGCTTTTCTCTGCGCTCGGTCTGGCCGCCCTCACCAGCTGTAACGGTCAGCGTCTGGCCGCCTATTTCCCGCACGACAAAGTGGTCTACCGGGGGCAGGCCGACCCGCTGACAATTGCCCGCTTTACCCAGGTCTTGCTGTCGGCCCGCGAGGTGGTCAATCTGCTGCGCGGTGTCCCCGCTCTGCCTCCGCCCGAGGCCGCCTGGTCGGAGTCTTTTGACCGGCGGTCCGGCTGGCATCGCCTGGAGCTGAGCGTGGCCGAGGTCGAGACCCACCGGGTGTGGTTTGAGCCCACCACGTCCGTCCTACGGCGTTGGGACAGACTCACGCCGCAGGGGCAACTCGTCAGCCGGGTTGACTTCGGTCGCTATCAGACGGTTCAGCGTCAGGCGTTTCCGTTCGAGATCAGCCTGTCCGATGTGTCAGGACAGCAACAGGTGACGATTATGTATGAACAGGTCGAACTCGACCCGCCCCTGTCCGACGAGCTGTTCTCCCTGGGTCTTATTCCCGGAGTCCAGGAGGTGTGGATCGATCCGGGCAATGTGGAGCCGCGCCAGGGCCGGAGCAATGGGCGCTAGGATTCCGTGTCCGACACGCTGGCCGCGTTTGGCTCGGTCACGGGCAGCACGTTTTGGGCTGCTCCGGCTCGCTCGAACTCGGGCACCTTCTTGACCACGAAGTCGACCGCTCTGCCCTCGTCGAGGGTTTCAAAGGCGAACCCCGGCTCGATATCGGTAATGTGAAAAAAGTAGTCCTGTCCGTCTGCGCCCTGAATAAAGCCGAAACCGCGCTCGGCGACTTTTTTCTTGATCAGGCCTCTGAGCGCTGCGCCGAGCTCGACCTGAGCACCGGCCTCGCCCGCTGCGGCGTTGCCGCTCAGATACTCGTGCTGAATTTCCTGCCGTTGCTGGGCAAACGCTTCCCGACACGCGTCGCAGAAGAATTTCTGGCCTTTGCGCGGGTGGAAAGTCGTCCACACCCGGCGGTCGCCGACGTGGCCGGGCGACTGGCACTCGAGTTGGTGGCGTTCGTATTTGAGTTCCAGACGGTGGAGGAGGTCGTCCAGCCAGATGATATCAAAATCCTTGACCCCGGCTTCGTCTCGAGGGTCGGCGAACTCCGGCGCGCAGCTGCCCTGAATGCTGACCAGCGCCACCTGTTTGCCCAGCCGCCGAGCGTGCTGCAAGACCGGTTTGAAATCCTGGTCGCCCACCACGGCTACGGCAATATCGTAGGCGTTGGGCATGGCGGCGTAGTACAGGATGGAGGTGGCCAGGGAAATATCCACGCATTTTTCTTTGGGTTCGAACGGGTCGCTGGGGTCGCGATCAACCCGGCGTAGGCGCCGACCGCGAAAGTTGATTGGGAAGGTCTCCAGCTCGTAGTGGTACTCTTCTTTGAGCCGAAAGAAGAAATCGAGCCGCCGCTGGACGACCTCGTGATCCTGCGGGTCATAGTTGGCGGCATAGCTGCCGAACAGGTAGGTGCGGACGACGTGGACGTCGAGCTCGTTCAGCTGACTCCGGAGCTCTTCGGCCAGAACCTGGGGCAGGCGGCCAAAGTCGAGTTGAAAGTCTCCCTTGCCATACGAATCGGCCAGACGGGGCGTATTCGAGTACAGCCACGTCCCATCAATGAACAGCATTATTTTGAGCATTGTGTGTCTTCTTCTGGCTGGCGTCCCCGTCTTGGAGGTAGACGAGGGCAAAGCCCACCTGGGAGAGGCTGAAGGTTTTATTCGTCCGAACCCGGACCGACGCCGCTCCCTGGCCAAAGCCGGACAGTTCGGTCGTCCAGTCCGGATAGGCGTTAAAGG
>WTHE01000178.1 GCA_011523315.1 Candidatus Binatota bacterium | reverse complement strand
GTCGTAATGACCCCGGCCCCGCGCCCGAGCGGATTGGCGATCAGCCGCTCGCCGACCTTGCCCAGACTGACCCGCACAAACTCTTCCAGGCCCAGCCGCGAGGGGACCTTGCGCGGCAGGATGGCCTGCATCTTAGGCGGCTCTTCGGCCGGCCGGCCCAGCAGGTGGGCCAGCAGGGGGCGGACAATCTGCTGACAGATGACGACCGCCGACACCGGGTAGCCGGGCAGACCGATCACCGCTTTGCCATCCACGACGGCGAGAATCGCCGGCTTGCCGGGCATGACGTCGATGCCGTGGACCAGCACCTCGCCAACCGACTCCAGGGCGCGTAGCGTAAAATCGTGTTCACCGGCCGAGGAGCCGGCAATGATGATGGTGACATCGCTGTCGGCGACCGATTTTTTGAGCGCCCGGACAATCTTGGCCAGCTCATCCACAACCCGAGGCCGGCGTTTGGGCTGTCCGCCCCACTCTTCAATAAAGGCGCCGGCCACCCGCGAGTTGAACTCAATGATTCGTCCCGGCTCGGCCGGCTCGCCCGGTTCAATCAACTCCGAGCCGGTCGGAATGATGCCGACCGTTGGCCGGGCCAGAACCGGAATAGTCGTGTGTCCGGCGGCCAGCAGGGCGCCGAGGTCATACGGCCGCAGGGTGTGGCCGCGCGGCAGCAGCGGCTCGGTGGCGACGATGTCCTCGCCGACCAGGCGGACGTGCTGCCAGGGCGTTGCGGCATCCCGGATTTCCACCTCGGTATCGCTCTTCCTGAACACCCGCTCAATCATGATGACCGAGTTGGCCCAGGCCGGCAGCGGGCTGCCGGTGTCCACATACTGAAACGGGCGGCCGTCGGAGCCGAGCCGCCTGGTGTTGGGCTTGGTCGCGGTCAGGCTGAGGGCCGAGAACTCACTCGCCCCAAAGGTATCCTCGGCGCGCACCGCAATGCCGTCCATGGCCGCCCCGTGGTAGTGGGGGGCGGACAGCACGGCGAAGATGGGCTCGGCCGTGGTCCGGCCCAGGGCGTCTTCCACCGCCACCGTTTCCATCCGTCGCGGCGGTGTGACGGCAGCAAGGAGAAGCGCCAGGGCTTCGCCCAGCGGTTTCTTTTGCAGATAGCGTTTCCGTGAAGACGAACGATGATCTCTTTCTGATGAGGCGGTCATCATCGTTCGTCTTTCTGGTCTGTCCGACTTATGGGAATGATGCTGTGGCATGGCTAAAACAGAATGACTTCGACCTCTTCGCCCGCCTCCTTGCCCTCTGCGTTGTGCGGAATGCGGACCATGCCGTCGGCGCGGACGAGGCTGAAGATGGCGCCCGATTTGCCGGGCACGGGGTCGGCCGTCAGGCTGCCGTCATCACCGCTGAGGGTGACCCGGGCGTAGTCTTCCCGACCCGGAGCGGACGGAATGTTCTGGCTCAGCCGGGCTCGGGTGGTGCGGGCCGGGGTGAACGCCAGCTGGGCTGATTCCCCGCCCATCATGCGGACCAGCGGCGTGCCAAACAGCGAGAACACGACCAGCGCCGAGACCGGGTGGCCCGGCAGGCCCATGACCGGCTTGCCCGCAGCCCTGGCAAAGATGGTCGGTTTGCCCGGCGCAATCGAGATGCCGTGAAAGAACAGCTCGGAGCGCGGAAAGGAACCGATCACCTCGACCGCCATGTCTTTTGTGCCGACCGAGCTGCCGCCCGAGATCATAACCACATCGGCCTTCTTGAGCGCCTGAGCCAGGGCCTGCTCGAACGCCTGGCGATCGTCTTTGACCACGCCCAGGTCACACACCTCGCCGCCGGCCTGGGCAATCATCGCCCGCAGCGAGTACTGGTTGACATTTCGGATCTGGCCCGGCTTGGGCGTTTTTTCGGGCGGCACAATCTCATCGCCGGTCGAGATCAGGCCCACCACCGGCCGCCGATAGACCGTGACCTTGGCAATCCCGACCCCGGTCAGCGCCCCGATATCCTGGGCGTGCAGCCGGCGGCCGGCCGGAAAAATCGGCGCGCCTTTTTTGATGTCCTCGCCCACCCGCAGGATGTTCTCCCACGGCGAGACGCTACGCTGGATTTCGATTGTGCCGTCGCCCATC
>WTHE01000283.1 GCA_011523315.1 Candidatus Binatota bacterium | reverse complement strand
GCCGTACACCATGTGATCAACTACTACCTGGAGCGGACCTTTGCA
The DNA here is from genome assembly GCA_011523315.1 of Candidatus Binatota bacterium. Lineage (GTDB taxonomy): Bacteria > Desulfobacterota > Binatia > Bin18 > Bin18 > JAAXHF01. Next base: position 2,047 of record WTHE01000283.1, on the reverse strand, counting down.
TGATCCGCCCGATCTTCCACCTCATCCTCCACGTCCTCGTTCCCGGCGCGGTCGCCCGGCTGGCTTTTGCCGACCGCTGGCGACGGGCGTGGCTGATCATGCTGCTGACCATGGTCGTTGATCTCGACCATCTGCTGGCCACGCCGATCTATGACCCGGACCGGTGCGGCATCGGCTTTCATCCGCTCCACTCCTCCGTGGCGATTGGCGTCTACTGCGTCCTGGCGCTCATCCCGGCCGCGCGGGTGGTGGGAGTCGGCCTCTTGATCCATATGCTCCTCGACGGCATAGATTGTGTTTTCATGCCGTGATGGACAGCCGAGAGCAGCAGATTATTGACTCCTGGCAGGAACGCGCCCGCGCCTACCAGGAGCTGACCGACCGCTGGTCAATCTTTGGCCGGCTGGCCGAGCGTCTGATCGACCTGTTGCCGTCACCGCTTGAGGGGCCGCTTATTGACCTGGCCGCAGGCGCCGGGCTGCTGAGCGCCCGTCTGCTGCACCGTCACCCCCAGGCTCAGGTCTATCTGGTCGAGCCGGCCGAGGCCATGCTGGAGCTGGCCGTCCGGCGCGTCGGCAGCCGCAGCATCGGCCACGCTCGGGTGTCGGCCGCCCAAGTGGACCGCGTGCCGCTTCGAGCCGGGGCGGTGTTATGCAGCGCGGCCGCCCATCTTGTTGACGAGAACGAGGTCTTTCCCAGCGTGGCCAGTGTGCTCCAACCAGGCGGGCGGTTTATTTTTAACCTGTGGTGGCACTCGTGGGAGTCCACGGTGCATATCGACCCCGGTCCGCGCTGGCGCGCTCTGCTTGAGCAGGATCTGTCTGAGCTGGGGGAATCAGCGACTCTGCCCGCCCCAACCCGACCACGCATACGGACCCGCCACGGTTTCAGCCAAGCCGGCCAACGGGCGGGCCTGGACATGATTCACACCCAGACCGATACGGACCGCCTGCCGCTCGCCTTTTTTCTCGACTTTACGGCCATGGCGTCGGATTTTCTGGCCGACTTGTCTCCAGCCCGCCGGGCTGTGGTGCTGCGGACGGCACGGGCGCGGGCGAACGCCGAGGTGAGCATTCAAACAACCCGCTTCGTGCTGCAAAAACGGGCCGCGCGCCCGTGATCGGAGAGAGCATGCAAACATCCGACACGTCTGAACTGACCCTGCGGGCCGTCCTCCTCGGTCTGGTCTTGTCGGTCGTCATGGGCGCGGCCAACGTCTACCTGGGGCTGAGAGTCGGCATGACCGTCTCGGCGTCCATTCCGGCTGCGGTGCTGGCCATGTTGCTCCTGCGGGTCGTGATGCGTGGCGGGACGATTCTCGAAGCCAACCAGGCCCAGACGGCCGCCTCGGCCGGGGAGTCGCTGGCCGCCGGGATTATCTTTACCATGCCGGCCCTGGTCCTCATCGGGGTGTGGCAACGCTTTGATGTCGTCCTCACTACGCTCATCGCCTTGAGCGGCGGACTGCTGGGCGTTCTGCTGATGATCCCGCTCCGGCGCGTCTTTGTCGTGCCCCAGAATCCGACCCTGAAGTTTCCCGAGGGTCTGGCCTGTGCGTCCGTGCTGCGCGCCGGACAACGCGGCGCGGACGACGCCCGAGCGGTCATCCACGGCGCCGTGTTCGGTCTGGTCGGCAAGCTGCTGATCAGCTTTGTCGGCCTGCTCAAAGGCAGCCTGGAGGGGGCGGTCGTGCTGGGCCAGCGCATCTTCTATGTGGGCGGAGATATTTCGGTCGCTCTGCTGGGGGTGGGCATGATTGTCCAGCTCAATATCGCCCTGCTCGTCTTCATCGGCGGCGCCCTGGGCTGGCTGGTCATCCTGCCGATTCTGGGCGCTTCTCCGCAGCTGCTTGAGAATCCGATTGAGGGCGCGTACGCGGTCTGGTCGAGTCAGGTCCGCTATGTCGGGGTCGGTGCCATGGTGGTCGGCGGCATGGCGGCCATCGCCCAGGTGCGCCACGGGCTGGTCGAGGCGCTGCGAGTGCTGTTGGGGACCGTCGGACTCGCTCGGTCGCAGACCGCTCAGCCCGAGGCGGCCGGCGGACGTG
>WTHE01000483.1 GCA_011523315.1 Candidatus Binatota bacterium | reverse complement strand
ACTTTAACCAGGGACTGCGGCTGGTGTACGGCTTCAACCACGCCGAGGCGATGCGGGCCTTTCGGCACGTGGCGCAGATCGATCCGCGCTGCGCCATGGCCCACTGGGGGCTGGCCCTGGCCCTGGGGCCAAATATCAACGCGCCAATGAGCGACCAGCGCGGCCGGGAGGCATATGCCGCCATTCAGCAGGCAATCGTCCTGGCCCGGTATGCCAGCGAGCACGACCGGGCCTATATTGAAGCCCTGGCCACCCGGTATGTGGCCGAGCCGGAAAGCGCCGACCGCGCCGCCCTGAACCGCGCCTATGCCGAGGCCATGCGTGGCCTGTCCGAGCGCTACCCTGACGATCCTGACGCCCGGACCCTGTTTGCGGCCGCGCTGATGAATATCCGGCCCTGGGACTACTGGACACCCGAGGGTCAGCCCGAAGCCAACACCCTGCAACTCGTGGCGGCTCTGGAGAGTGTCCTGGAACGCTTTCCCGACCACATCGGGGCTATCCACTACTATATCCACGCGGTTGAAGCCTCGTCCCAACCCGAACGCGCCCTGCCCTACGCCCGCCGGCTGGGCGAGCTGATTCCGGGTTCCGGCCATCTGGTCCACATGCCCTCGCATATCTATATGCGCCTCGGCCTGTACCACGACGCGGCGCTCAGCAATACCCGGGCGATTGAGGCCGACGAGACCTATATCGAGGCCGAAGCCCCACGGGGGCTGTATCCGAACATGTACTACCCCCACAACATCGACTTCTTGTGGGCTGCCCAGCACATGGAAGGCCGCAGCGTCGAAGCCATTGAAACGGCCCGCAAGTTGGCCGAGCGCGTCCCGGTCGAGCGCGCCCGCCAGTTTCCCGTCCTTGAGGCCTGGACGGCCATGCCGCTGTGTGCGCTGGTCCGCTTCGGCAAGTGGCAGGCGGTGCTCGAGGAGCCCCGACCGCCTGCGGATCTGCGCTATATGACCGGGCTGTGGCACTACGCCCGGGCCCTGGCCTTTGCCGCCACCGACCGGCTGGATGAGGCCAGAACCGAGCAGACCGAGCTGAACGCAGTGCTGACGACGTTTGACACGGGGCGGCAAATGATGGGCCGTAATTCGGCCACCGATCTGTTGGGGATTGCCGTCCGGGTCGTGGCTGGAGAACTGGCGGCCAGGGCGGGCAAGACCGACGAGGCGGTCCGGCAGCTCGAAGAAGCGGTCGCCGGCCAGGACCGGCTGCGCTACAGCGAACCGCCGCCGTGGTATTATCCGGTCCGCCAATCGCTCGGAGCGGTGCTGCTCGACGCCGGCCGGCCGGCCGAGGCCGAGGCCGTCTACCGGGAGGATTTGCGGCGCAATCCCGACAACGGCTGGTCGCTGTACGGGCTGGCCCAGAGCCTGCACGGCCAAAAGAAAACGCTACCGGCCAGGCGGGTCGAGCGCGAGTTTCAGAAAGCCTGGGCGCGGGCCGATGTCAGGCTGAGAGCGTCCCGGTTCTAAGCCCTGGGACACACGGGAGAGCGGCATGTCACACACTCTGCTCGGTATTTCCGGCAGCCTCACGTCCGGCGGCAGCACCCGCGCCCTGGTCGACTATGTCCTGCGGGCGGCCGAAGAAGCGTTTCCGGATATTGCCACTGCGGTGGTCGATCTGCGGGATGTCCGGCTGTCTTTTTGTGATGGCCGACCGCTGGCCGAGTATCCGGACGACACGGCTGCGGTGGTTGAACGGATTCAGGCTGCGGATGCCTATGTGATCGGCACCCCGATCTATCGCGGCTCGTATACCGGGGCGCTGAAAAATCTGCTTGACCACCTGCCGGTCGAGGCCTTGACGGGCAAGGTGGCCGGCTTGGTCGGTAACGCCGCCTCCGACCATCACTATCTGAGCATCGACCAGGAACTGCGCCCGGTTCTGATGTGGTTCAACATGCACCTGGTGCCGGGCAGCGTGTACGTGCGCGGCAACCAGATGCAGGCCAGCCAGGTTGTTGACGACCGGGTCCAAGACCACCTGCGTCAGCTCGGCCGGGCCGTTGTCAGCCTCCACCGGGGCGTGCAGGCGGCCGCGGGCGGGCCGCCGCCGCTGAGCCAGTGGGCGGGGCGTCGCGGCTAGGCCGCAGCCGAACGCGGGCAAAGGAGGAAGCCGTATGCGTTTTGTCATCTTTGGGGCGGGAGCGGTCGGCAGCGTCATCGGCGCGCACCTGAGCCAGGCCGGGGCCGAGGTGTTGCTCATCGGCGACGGGCCGCACGTCGACAAAATCAGGGCCGATGGGCTCAAACTGTTTGGCCGCTACGGTGAGTTCGTGACCCAGCCGGCCGCCTGCTGCACGCTTGACGAGTGGGACTTCCGGCCCGACGATGTCGTGTTCCTGGCCGTCAAGACCTACGACACCCCGGTAGCCCTCGAACAGCTGGCAGACAAAGTCCCGGCCGATACCCCGCTGTTCTGTTTTCAGAACACGATGAGCAATGAGGACATGGCGGCCGAACGGTTCAGCCGGGTGTACGGGGTCGCCCTGCACCTGGGCGCCCGGTATGTCTTCCCCGGCGAGGTCAGCCACCTGGGCGGCAACACGCTGGTGGTCGGACGCTATCCCGAGGGCCAGGACGAGACGGCCGAGGCGGTTGTCGCGGCGCTCAACAGCGCCGGTCGGGAAGCCATTCTGACCGACACCATCGTGCCCTATAAGTGGGCCAAGTTCTGCGTCAATCTGCTCAACAGCCCGCTGGCCATTCTGGGCCTGTCCGGGGCCGAGGCCATGAACCGGCTCGACACCCGGCACTTCCTGGCCGAGGTCTTTGACGAGGCCCAGCAGGTCTTGTCACGAGCCGAGACCCCGATGAAGACCCTGCCTGGTGACCGTCCCTTGCCGCAGATGGTCGAGTGGCTGCGCGGCGCCTATACGCCCAAGCCGCTGCCCGAGCGCGCCCAGCAGGTGTTCCCGTCCATGTGGCAGGATATCTACTGCCGCCGTGGCCGGACCGAGGCGCGTTACTTGAACGGCCGGGTCGCCGAGCTTGGCCGCCGGCTGTCGGTCGCCACGCCGGTCAACGCCCTGCTGCCCAACGTGGTTGACGGCATGGCCGAACGCCGGGAGCTGCCCGGAACGTATAGCTTGGCGGACGTGTACCGGCTGTTGGGTCGTGAAACCTGAGACAGGAGGAGTGTATGAAACTGCTGGCCTTCATGGGTGTCGGCAAAATCGGCGTGGTGGACAGGCCGGTCCCCGAACCCGGTCCGAACGATGCGGTCATCAAAACGACCGCCTCCCTGATCTGTACCTCAGACGTCCATAACGTACGCGGGACGATCCCCCTGCCCGAAGGCCGTGGCCTCGGCCACGAGAGCGTTGGCACGGTCTATAAGCTCGGCGCCCAGGTGCGTCAGCACAAGGAGGGCGACCGGGTGGCGGTCAGCGCGATCACGCCGTGCGGTCGCTGTCAGCACTGCCAGCGGGGCTTCAGCTCGCAGTGCGGCGGGATGCTGGGCGGCTATAAGTTCACCAACGAGCGCGACGGCAACCTGGCCGAATACTTCCTGGTCAACGACGCCGACTACAATCTGGCGCCTATTCCGGACACCCTCAGCGACGAGCAGGCTCTGTACACCACGGATATGATGTCAACCGGTCTGGCCGGGGCCGAGCACGCCGACGTTCCGGTCGGCGGCACGGTCGCCGTGTTCGCCCAGGGGCCGGTCGGCCTGTGCGCAACCGCAGCCTCACGCCTGGTCGGGGCCGGGCTGGTGATTGCGGTCGAGTCCAAGCCCGACCGCCAGGAACTGGCCAAACGCATGGGCGCGGACCTGATTGTTGATCCCAGCCAGGGCGACGCGGTTGAGCAGATCATGGATCTGACCGACGGGCTGGGGGTGGACTCGGCCATTGAGGCGGTCGGGCTGCCGGTGACCTTTGAGAACTGTATCAAGGCCACCAAACCGGGCGGGGTGATCTCCAACATCGGCTACCACGGCGAGGCGGGCGACTCGCTACGCATCCCTCTGCCCGAGTTCGGCCTCGGCATGAGCGATAAAACGATTCGGACCGCGCTGTGTCCGGGCGGCCGGGAGGTCACCAGCCGTTTGCTGCGCCTGCTGGAGACCGGTCGGATCGATCCGACCCCGTTGACCACCCACCGCTTTCCGTTTGCCGAGATTGAGACCGCCTTTCACATGATGGAGACCAAGGCCGATAACATCATCAAGCCCCTGATCAGTTTCTAAGCATTTCCATGGCGGTCGCGCGTGTCAGCCGCCCGGGCAGGCGCTTAGGCTTGTTCCTGAGCTGTGCGGTGGGGTGTCTGCTGACGGCCGTGGCGTCAGCCGAGCAGCGGCTGGAGGACGGTCTGGCCCTGCTTGAGCAGCAGCGCTGGGCCGAGGCCCAACAGGTTTTTTCCGAGCGGCTACGCCGCTCCCCGACCGACGCGCAGGCGCACTTTTACCTGGGGCAGATCGCCTTCGGCCAACACGACTATGACACCGCCGTCGCCCGGTTCGAGACCGCCGTCGCCCTTCGGAAGCACGACGCCAGCTTTCATATGTGGCTCGGCCGCGCCTACGGTCGTCAGGCCGAGCACGCCGCTGTCTGGCGGCAGATCTGGCTGGCCCGAAAAGTGCGCCGACAGTTCGAGACCGCGGTGGCGCTCGACCCGGACAGCGTTGCCGCGCGCTGGGATCTCATGGAGTACTATGCGAAGGCGCCCGGTTTCTTAGGCGGGAGCCGGGATAAGGCCAAAATCCAGGCGCGGGAGATAGCGCGGCGTGATGCCGCTGAGGGGCAAGCAGCCTGGCGACTGATTGCCGAGACCGAATAGGGTGGCTGGGCCGCCGTGCCGCCGCCCGCCTCAGGCGGACTTTGCACGCTGACGCATGGGCGCGTTGATGACCACCTCGGCCGGATTGTTTTCGTGCACGAAGTCAATCCGGACATTGTCCGAGTCAACCGGCAGATGGCGACTGATGGTAGCCAGAATATCCTGGCGGAGAGCCTGCATCTGTTCGGGCGACAGCCCGAGGCGGTCGGAGACCAGAACGGTGAGCAGCCGATGCTTTGCCTGTTCCTTGCTCCCGCTCGAGCCCAAGAGCCGCCGGATAAACCTGTTCAGGGCCATAACTCATCTCCTAAACAAGAAATTCCCGAGTCGCTGCATCACCCCTTGGTGTCCGTTCAGCTCTGGAATCGGTACGTCCTCGCCGAGCAGGCGCCGGACGATACGATTATAGGCCTGGCCCGAGGCGGCGCGTTCATTCAGGACGACCGGCGCGCCTCTGTTGCCGGCGACAACGACTTCTTCGTCTTCGGGGACAATGCCCAGCAGGCGAACGGCCAGAATATCCAACACGTCCTGTTGGTCGAGCATATCGCCCCGCTTGACCATGTCCGAAGACATGCGGTTGATGATCAACTGGGGGTCGCCGACCTCGTTTTGCAACAGGCCGATCACCCGGTCGGCGTCGCGGACCGGCGAGACATCCGGGGTGGTAATCACAATCGCCTCGTCGGCTCCGGCAACCGCATTCCGAAAGCCCTGCTCGATACCGGCCGGACAGTCGATCAGAATGAAGTCGTGGTCTTCCTTGAGGCGACCGGCGAGTTCCCGCATCTGGTCGGGGTTGACGGCATCTTTCTGATCGACCTGGGACGCCGGCAGCAGGCTGAGTTCGGGCACCCGCTTGTCCTTGACCAGCGCCTGGCGTACCTGACACCGGCCGCTCACCACGTCAACGAGGTGATACACAATCCGATTTTCCAAGCCGAGGATGATATCGAGATTGCGCAGCCCGATGTCTCCGTCAATCAACACGACTTTGCGACCGTGTTTGGCCAGACCGAGACCGATGTTGGCCGTGGCGGTGGTTTTTCCCACCCCCCCCTTACCCGAGGTCATGACAATGACTCGTCCACTCATGACACGCAGCCTCCTACTCACTTTCCCCGATACGAGAAAATCATGATTTGTTCGTCTCTCACACACGCCATTTCTGGCTGCTGGACGCGACGCGACCGCCTGGGATTGTCTTCCGCACGGGCAATGATCGGTCCGATCCTGAGTTGCAGCGGAGTCAGGTTCAGCGCGATAACGACCGCCTCCGTATTGTCGGGATAGCCGGCGTGGACCACGCCCCGGATCGTGCCAAAGACGATCACATCGCCGCTGGCCAGGATTTCGGCCCCCTGATTCACGTCGCCGACCAGGACCACATCGCCCTCAAAGGTCTGCTTCTGGCCGGAGCGCAGGTTGCGACGGACATACAGGGCGTTGCCCTTTGGCGTGGTCGTTTCCTGGGGACGGGGGACGGGAGTGGGGACCGACAGGCCCTCCCGGACCGGCAGGCCCTCCTTGTACAGGATGTCGCGGCTGGGCTGAAGCGCGGCCACCGCGTAGCGTGGCAACAGCCCTTCGCGCAGCAGGAGTTCTTTCAGGCACTCCCAGTCCTCTTTCTGAACCAGACGTTTGCCAAAGTGCAGGACGACCGGCGAATCGCGGAAGAATCCGTTTGCCCGCGACAGCTCTTCCTCGGCCGCGGCCACAACGTCTCCAAACTCGGCTTGGTCATTGAATAGAAAGGTCGGTCCGCTCTTCAGCCCTTTGATGCTGAACAGTTGCACCTCTACCCCAGACACACCTGCCTCCTCCAACCGGTCTTTTCTCCGATCCCCCCTGTCTACATGTGTGAAACTCCAGGGGTACAACCCTCAGTAGCAAAAAAAACGCGCCTCTACAATATCTAGTGGTCTTGGGCTGTATTGGACAGCACTGCGGGCCGGGCATCATCGGGCCGACCCGCTTGCGGCCTGAGACCAGCGCGCTATAAGAACGGTTCGGAGATGAGCGACCCGAGGAGGGACTATGCATCGAGAACGCGATAAAAAAATCCGCCGCCGTCGCCAGCGCCGGGCCAAGGCTCGCAAGCTGCGGATCAAAGAACTGAAACAACAGGCGGCCAAAGCAAAAGCCTGAGTTCCGGCTCAGCCGCACCCGAGCCACACTACAGCCGGAAAGCTCCCCCCCGGCGGCCAAGACCGCCGGAACCTGACATTGCCTTTATGCCTCAGATTGGCTAGAACACTGGGCAGAATGGATCATGCGAGCCAGTCCGGTCTTTCCTATGCGCGTGCCGGCGTGGATAGCGCCAAGGCCGACAGCGGCCTCAGCCGTCTGCGTACCTGGATCGAAAAGACGTTCGCCTTCAACCCCCAGGCGCGTCCCCACCTGCCGCTGGGCTATTTCGCCAATGTGATTCGTCTTGAGGGCCTCAACCTCGGGATCGGGTTTACCACCGACGGGGTCGGCACCAAACTGCTGGTGGCCGAGCTGTTGGGCAAATACGATACGGTCGGCATTGATTGTATCGCCATGAACGTCAACGACCTGTTGTGCGTTGGCGCTACGCCGGTCTCTTTTGTCGATTATCTGGCCGTCGAAGAGGTGCAGCCGGACATGCTTGACGCTCTGGGCAAGGGCTTGTGCCGCGGCGCCGAGCTGGCCAGCATCAGCATTGCCGGAGGAGAAATCGCCCAGCTGCGCGAGATGATCCGTGGCGCCCAGGTCGGCACCGGCTTTGACTTGGCCGGCGCCGCAATCGGCACGGTGGCGCTCGACCGTCTGATTATCGGCCAGGATGTCGAGCCCGGAGACGCCTTGATCGGCCTGGCCAGCAGCGGCATTCACAGCAACGGCCTGACCCTGGCGCGTCGCGTGCTGGCAGGCGAGACGCCGCTGAGTCTGGACCGTCACCTGCCCGAGTGCGGCCGAACGGTCGGTGAGGAGCTGCTGGAGCCGACCCGGATCTATGTGCCCGAAGTCAGCGCCATGCTGGCCGCCGAGGTGCGGGTCAAAGCCCTGATGCATATCACCGGCGACGGGTTTCTGAACCTGAGCCGGATTGCCGCGCCGGTCGGCTTTCGGATTGAAAGCCTGCCCGCGCCGCCGCCCCTCTTCACGGTTCTGCAAGACCTGGGCAAGCTCAGCGATGCCGAGATGTACCAGGTCTACAACATGGGCGTCGGGCTGTGTGTGGTTGTGCCCGAGGCGGACGCAGAGCGCACCATTAAGCTTGCCGCCGGCCACGGCAGCCGCGCCTGGCGACTGGGTACGGCGATCGCCTCAGCCCAACGCACAATCCGCATTGAGCCCCGGCGCCTGACCAGCCAGGATGGACAGTTTGTGAGGAGTTGAGCGGGCCGGCGGTGTCGGATGCCTGATCTCGAGACACTCAATAGAACCCGGCTGCTGGCACTGACCGTCAGGGGCCGCAAGACAAACCGGCCCTACACGGTGCAGGTGTGGTTCACGGTCGGCCAGGATACCATTTATGTGACCTCGGGACGGGGCTCGAACGCCGCGTGGGTGAAAAATCTGCGTCACACACCCGAGGCCGAGCTGCAAATCGGCGCCACCCGGCTGCGCGGACGGGCGACCTGGCTTGACCCGGCCACGGTTGAAAGCGAAGTGTTGCCGCGCTTTTTCCGCAAATACTGGTTGGCCCGCATTCTGGGCTGGGTCGCCGGCTGGTACCGGGAAAAATTCGCCTTTGCCATACAGGTAGACGACAACCACCCCCAAGCAAGCTGAGATCGTCGACCACCTGTACCTCCGCTTGATGAGACAGCGGGCCAGCGGTTTCATCTGAGCAATCGGTCGGACGCTGTCTCTGGTACAAATGATTCCAGAAATGACGGTTGCCCCCAATCCAGGAGAGCGGCATAGCCTTGTCGGAGCCGGACCACTCGGCCCACGCCGGTGGCAGACCTTCCCGCACTGTCAAGGAGTATTTCTTGAGGGACTCAGCACTGGCACTCTGGCAGAAATGAAGAACGACAGAGGGAGTGGGATTATAGAACGCTCCGTCAGGGCACGGGACGCCCTTTGCTCCACAACTCGTATTCGCTGATATCAATCTCGCTGTTCCAGACGACCGCGTAGCCGCCTCGCTCCACTTGCACCGATTTGAAGAAGGCAGGGGTTTTCAGGGGTGCAAACATGGCCTTTTGCAGTAGGGGCGTCACGTCATAAGCCCTTTTGTGCGCGTTATCAAAGGCCACCAACAGCGTATGATCGTCCAGAATTTCGACGGCTCGGACCTTGGGATACGGCACGACTACTCCAGCGGGGGGAGCTTGTGGAATTCCTGGGCCGTCCACATGTCGCTCAGTTCGCTTCTGTGCAACGCGGCCCATTCGAGGACCAGTCTCTTGGCGGGAGGTCGCCTTCGATCATTTCCAGCGTCTGAATATCAAACAGCCCCACATATTCCCCGTACAACGCATGGAAGTGTGGGGGCGGATGGTCCCCGAAGAATAATTTGATGACAATGCCATAAAATCTGGCGATTTCGGGCATATCGGGGCTCGCTCTCTGTTGCCACTACCCTCACGCTCCGCAGGACCGACTCCCACAAGCGACCGGCGTCATCAGGGCACCCTGCAAACGTAGCTGCCGAACATTCCTGCGTCAATCTTCCCGTTCTGCCTCTGCCTGAACGACAAAACGCAGGTTTTCCCCCTGAGAAAGACGAGATGCTCTTATGGTGCTGGGGAGCGAGCATGGCTCACAAACGCCCACTCAATGAGACAGCCGGGAGCGGTTCTCTCCGACCTCTTCAGGCTGTCAGACGGTCCAGACGGCGGTAAAAGTCCACCAGGGCCGGGCAGCGCTCGACCGCAGCTTGGGTCTCGGGTGAGACCCTGGCGCGTAAAAACCCGAGCTGGCCAAAGATCGCCAAATCGGCCAGGCTCGGCCGCTCGGTGCCAAAAAAGAACGGTCCGGACCCCAACACCGTCACCAGGTTGGCCAGGTGTCCGTCAAGCTCGGCCCGCAGCACCTCGACGGGCAGCCGCCCCGTTCCCTGGGCGCGCACCTGGGCGGCGATCAGACGCGGCACCACCAGACGCACCAGCGGCCGCAGCAGGACCGGTGTGGTGGGCAGAACAAGTGCGACGGTCCGTGCGACGTTGGCCGGAATCGTCCACCGAAACGCCATGCCGTACCAGTACAGCGACTCGTCGGCCCAGTCTTCGAGCAACTGCTGTTGGACCGCGACCGACGGGTCCGAGTCCAGCAGGGGCGGCGTCGGCTTGTAGGCGTTGAGCGCCCGTAGAATCAGGGTCGAATCGAACAGGCGTTGGCCGTCAAGATCGAGCGC
>WTHE01000709.1 GCA_011523315.1 Candidatus Binatota bacterium | reverse complement strand
TTGAGGAGTTGCCTGGCGCCAACACCCAAGGCGAGACTTTGGCAGAAACAAAGGCAAACCTGTCGAAGCGATCCAACTCGTCCTCCAGGCTAACCGAGAACTTGTGGAAGAGGAAATCGAAGCCGGTAAGCGCGAGGTCGTCAGAGAATCTTTGGAACGAGATTGACGACAATCTTGCAAAGCGAATCTCCAAGGATCTGGGATTGCCGCGTCCCTGAATAGCTCCTTACACCTTGATGGTCCGATAAGTCATTGATTTTACTTAGTTTCAGTCCAACACCCCCCCTATGTTTTCAGAAAATTCTGAAGCCGTGGCTGTGAAGAATGAGGAACAAACGTCTTGGTCACATCCGGTAACCGACAAAACTCCCCGGCGCGCGTTGAGTCTCTAAAGGTACAGAATTTTCGCGCGCTACGGGAAGTCGAGTTCAAGAACATCACGCCTCTGACCGTGTTGCTTGGCCCCAATGGCAGCGGCAAGTCCACGGTTTTTGACGTGTTCGCGTTTCTGGCCGAGTGCTTTGAGTTGGGGCTGCGCCGGGCCTGGGATAAGCGCGGGCGGGCCAAGGAACTCAAGACGCGCGGTGCACGGGGACCGGTGACCATCGAGATCAAGTATCGTGAGCCCGGCTACCCGCTCATCACCTATCATCTGGCTGTTGATGAACGTTATCGCACGCCGGTGGTCGTGAAAGAGTGGCTCCGTTGGAGGCGGGGGAGGTATGGGCGACCGTTTCCTTTTCTGGAATACGCACACGGCCAGGGCCGAGCGGTTAGTGGCGATATGCCCGACAACCAAGAACGGCGGGTGGATATTCCCCTCAAATCCCCCGACTTGCTTGCGGTCAACGCGCTGGGACAGTTGGCCGAGCACCCGCGCGCGGCGGCGCTGCGCGACTTTATCATCGGCTGGCACGTGTCCTACCTGTCAGCCGATAGCGCGCGCGGACAGCCCGAGGCAGGACCCCAAGAACGGCTGAGCAAAACGGGCGACAATCTCGCCAACGTCATTCAATATCTGGCCGAACAGCATCCAGAACGATTGGATAACATTTTCAACGTACTGCGTCGGCGGGTGCCGCGTATTGAGCGTGTGTTGGCCGATACCATGCCTGACGGTCGGCTGCTGTCCGAACTGGCCGAGGAGTGCCGTGCGGCCAGCGAGCGCACGCAGTTGCTCGTGACCACCCATTCGCCCTTTTTCCTGAACGCCTTGCGGCCCGAAGAGGTGCGTGTCCTGTGGCGTGACGAGCAGGGCTATACCCAGTCGCAGCACGTGGCCGCTCTCTCCAGGGTGCGCGATTTTCTGGAGCACGGCGGTCTGCTGGGGGACCTGTGGATGGAGGGATATTTCGGCGTGGGCGATCCGCTGGTCAATCAAGGCGCACCGACTGTTCCTTCACGAGGCCCCAAGCGGTGAGTGCCAGACAGTCCAGGGTGGAACCTGGGAGGCGTTCGAGCGGATATTAAAACGGCACGGGTATTTCAAGACAGGATTACGCAAGGTGGAAGCGGCGCGGGCTGTCGCCGTCTATATTGACCCGGCGCGTAACCGCTCGGTCAGCTTTACGAAATTCCACGACGCCCTTGCTGAGGCGACATCGTGTCAGCCGTGAACCCCGTTTCCGGGCTGTGAAAAAGGCGCCCCGGACCAAGATTGACACGATGGGAAAAAACAGCGATACCAGAAACATGACCTTGAGCGATTCGTCCGGATCGAGCAACGGTCGGGACGACATGTCCGATCTCTTTGGACGCTACGATATTGAAGACCGCTTCTTCGACGAGACCTTCGAGTCCGAGGGGCGGCCGCGCCCTCACTACCGCATGCTCCTCGACGCGCTGGGCGGGATGTCCGGGGACGAGGTGGAGCGGCTCCAGGACCGGGTGACCCGCTCATTCCTGCACGAGGGCATTACCTTCACCGTCTACGGAGACGACGAGTCCATTGAGCGGGTCTTCCCTATCGACTGCGTGCCGCGCCTGCTGCTGGCCCAGGAGTGGGACTACCTCGAACGCGGGCTTGCCCAGCGCGTGCAGGCCCTGAACCTGTTCCTTGCCGATGTCTACGGCCCGAGTCATATCCTGAACGACGGCACCGTGCCGCGCGACCTGGTGCGCGGCTGCCCGAACTATCGGCCTGAAATGGAGGGGGTGCAGGTGCAGCACGGGGCCTACGTCTCGGTGTGTGGGAGCGACATCGTGCGCACCGCAGACGGCTTCATGGTCCTGGAAGACAATCTCCGCGTTCCGTCGGGAGTGTCGTACATGCTGGCCTGCCGGGACGCGATTCGACGCGCCTTCCCGCGTCTTTTCCGCCACTACCGCGTGCGCTCGGTGGACCACTACGGTCGGGAACTGCTGGGCATCCTGCGCTCCCTCTCGCCCCGGCAGGGGGAAGAGCCGCGCATCGCCCTGCTCACGCCGGGCGTGTATAACTCGGCCTACTACGAACACGCCTTTCTGGCCCGGGAAATGGGTATCGAACTCGTCAAGGGCGATGATCTGGTCGTGCAGGGGGAGCGGCTGTACATGCGTACCGTTGGCGGCCTGCAACCCGTTGACGTGTTGTACCGGCGACTCGACGACGACTTCATCGATCCCGCAGTCTTCCGCCCGGACTCCCGCCTCGGCGTTCCCGGGCTTTTCGAGGTCTACCGCGCGGGGAATCTGGCGATTGCCAATGCCCCCGGCACCGGTGTGGCGGACGACAAGGCGGTCTACTCGTATGTGCCTCGCATGATCCGCTACTACCTCGACCAGGAACCGATCCTGGACAACGTCGAAACCTATTTGTGCCGGGAGCCCGAGGGGCTGGCCTACACGCTTGAGCACCTCGATCAGCTGGTGGTCAAGGCGGTCGGCGAGGCCGGCGGCTACGGCATGCTGGTCGGAGTACACGCCAGCCGGGAAGAGCGCGAGGCGTTTGCGGTCAAGCTCCGCGCCAATCCTGACAACTACATCTCCCAGCCCACCCTGGATTTGTCCCGGGCGCCGTGCCTGATTGAAGGACAGCTCGAAGCCCGTCACGTTGACCTCAGGCCCTTCGTGCTCCACGGGGCAGACACCCGCCTGGTGCCGGGCGGGTTGTGTCGGGTCGCCCTGCGTAAGGGCAGCCTGGTGGTGAATTCCAGCCAGGGCGGCGGGTCCAAGGACGCCTGGGTGATTGAACAGGATGCGCCGTGATACTCGCTCGGGTCGCCGATTCTTTCTACTGGATGAACCGTTACCTCGAACGGGTCGCGCATACCGCCCGCCTGCTCGAGTTGCAGCTCGAGCGCCTGCCGTCCAGCCCGGCCCAGGAAATCGCCGCAGGTTGGCGACGCATCTTCCACAGCCTCGGTACGCGTCCGCCCGGTGCGGATATCTATGGTGGCCCGGAGGACGAGGACGCCTTCTTTTTCGCCGACGGCTATACCCTGACCGACTACCTCAGCTTCGAGGCCGCCAATGCCGCCTCCATCGTCTTTTGCCTGAGTGCCGCCCGGGAGAACGCGCGCCAGGTTCGCGACTCTCTCAGCAACGCGATCTGGTCAAGCCTCAACCGCGAGTATCTGCGCCTGCGGGCCACGAGCTTGGTGGATGTCTGGGAGAGGGAACCCGTTATGCTGTACCGGGCTATCGGCGAAGCGGTGCAGCTCTTTGACGGCGTGTGTGCAAGCGCGATGCGCCGCGATGCGGGCTGGCACTTCATGCGTGTGGGGCGATTCATTGAGCGCGCCCAGCTCATCGCCGCCCTTATCGGCGCACATGCCAAGGACTTGGCCGAGGAGGAAAATGACTGGACCGGTCTCCTCCAGGGCTGTCATGCCTTCGAGACCTACTGCCATGTACACGGCGCCCAGATCAGCGGGGCAGAGGTCGTCAGCTTTCTGGCCTACGACCCCGAGTTCCCCTATTCGCTGCGTTTTGCGGTGGACCGGCTGCGCGGCAGCCTGGAAGTCATCGATCCGCCCGTCCGTGGACGTTCTCCGGCAGAGCCTCACGCCATTGCCGGGCGTCTGGACGCTCTCCTCTCCCGCCAAACGGCCATCGACTTGACAGCCGGCGGACGGGGTGAGAAGGAACTGGCCGAGTTTATTGACCTGGGCTGGAAGTTTCATGAAGCCCTGGAACGGACATACGTGTATTACCCGACTGAAGTCGGCATGTCCGGCGAGCGCACCTGAGGAAGCTGATGCCGTCTTCCGAATCGTTCCCAAGCGACAACGTCGTTGAGCTGTCCCTGGCTCCCGACCTGTCGGCCCTGAGTGTGTTGGCTCGGGCCGTCGAGGACTTCGGGGCGGCGCGCGCCCTGCCCGAGGATCTCCAAGGCCGCCTGAATCTCGTCCTGGACGAACTCGTCACCAACAGCGTCAGCTATGGCTTGCCGGAGGTTGCCGAGCCCGAGCTGCGCCTGCGCCTGGCCGTTGACCGGGACGCCGTGGTCGCCCAGCTCGAAGATAACGGGCCGGCGTTCAACCCGTTTGAGGAAGCCCCGGAGCCGGATCTCAGCCTGGATCTCTCCGACCGGCCTGTTGGCGGCCTGGGGGTCTTTCTGGCCAAACAGCTCGCCGACAGCAGCAGCTATGAACATGTCGGCGGGCGGAATCGCATTACCGTGCGTCACCTGATAGGAGGAAAGTCCGATGGCGACTGAACAGACCCTGTCGATCCGAACCGAGCGCAGTGAAAAGGCTGCGATTGTGTGTCCTTCGGGACGTGTGGACGGGAGTAACGTCGAGATCCTGGAAAGCGCTATCCAGGAACAGCTCAAAGCGGGCGAGAAGAAACTCGTGTTCGATTTTGAGCATCTGGTCTATATCAGCAGCGCCGGTCTGCGGACGCTCCTGGTGGCGGCCCGGCGTCTACAGACGGAGGGGGGAGCTGCGCTCTTCTGCGGGCTGGCCGAACACATCGCGCATATCTTTGAAATCAGCGGCTTCAATAGCATCCTGACGGTGTACGGCAGCCGCGATGAGGCCCTGAGCAGTCTCTAAACACCTGTTCCGAAAGGAGGCGGTCGGCCTTGCAGACATCACCCATCCGGCTTCTCGTGGTAGACGACGAAGAAGACCTTGAACTGCTCGTCCGTCAGAAATTCCGCCGGCGGATCCGCAAAGGCGAACTCGATTTCGTCTTTGCCCATAACGGCAAGGAAGCGCTCGAAAAACTCGCCGAGCACCCCGACATTCACCTGGTGCTGTCGGATATCAACATGCCGGTGATGGACGGGCTGACGCTGCTGAGCCAGCTCGAAGACACCCGACCCGAGGTCCGGGCGGTCATCATTTCCGCCTATGGCGACATGAAAAATATCCGCACCGCCATGAACCGGGGGGCGTTCGATTTTGTCACCAAGCCAATCGACTTCAACGATCTCGAAATCACCATTGAAAAGACGCTCAAGCATCTCCGAACCCTGGAGAGCGCCCTGGAGTCGAGGGACCGGCTGGTCGCCCTGACGCGGGAACTCGATGTCGCCAAGCAGATGCAGATGTCCATCCTGCCCAGGAACGCGCTGAGTAGCGAGACCCACGCCATTGAGCCGCTGATGATCCCGGCCCGGGAAATCGGCGGAGACTTCTACGATTTTTTCAACCTGGATGACAACCGGGTCGGCCTGGTCATTGCCGATGTCTCGGGCAAGGGCGTTCCGGCCGCCCTGTTCACTACGGTGACCCGCAGCCTGCTCAAGAGCACGGCCAGAAACTCCCCGTCACCCGCCCGCAGCCTGACCGAAGTGAACGACCTGCTGGCCGAGGACAACGATGGGTGTGTCTTCGTCACCCTGTTCTATGGGGTGCTCGACCTGCGCAGCGGCATCTTGCGCTACTGTAACGGCGGCCATAATCCTCCCCGCGTGGTGCGGGCCGATGCGCAGGTTGAGGTCGTGCCGCCGACGGGCAACCTGGTGCTGGGCGTGGTCGCCGGGCACGACTATCGCGATGCCGAAATCCAGCTCGCCCCTGGCGACACCCTCTTCCTGTATACGGACGGCATCACCGAGGCCGAGAACGCCGGCCAGGAGGAATTTGGAGAAGCGCGGCTCGACCGGAGGCTTGCCAGCCTGGCCGGGGCGACTGCCGGGGACATCGTAAAGACGGTGGTTGACGCCGTGCAGGACTTTGCCGGGGACGCCCCGCAGTCGGACGACATTACCTGTGTGGCGCTGCGTCTCAACGCCACGCTTTCTTAACTGCGGACGGTACTCCATGCGTTTCCTGTTCGGCTGTGTCCGAGTTGCCGTGTTCGTCATTGCCTTGCTGGGGCTGGTGCCGATGGACAGTCCGGCTCAGACGACCGGCGAGCTGGTCTTTGGCCAGTCGGCCTCGCTCAGCGGGCCGGCCAGCGAACTGGGACAGGGCATGCGTCTGGGTCTCCTGGCGGCCTTTGAGGAAATCAACCGGGAGGGAGGGGTGCACGGCCAGCGTCTGATGCTTGAGTCCCTGGACGACGCGTATGAGCCCGAGGCGGCCATCGCCAACACGCGCCAGCTCATTGACCAGCGCGGCGTCTTCGCCCTGGTCGGTGCCGTCGGCACCCCCACCTCCAGGGCTGCCCAGCCTATCGCTACCGAGGTGGGAGTGCCCTATATCGCCCCCTTCACCGGGGCCGAATTCCTGCGCGACGCACAGCGGCGTTCCAACGTGGTCAACATGCGCGCCTCGTACTACCAGGAAACCGAGGAGATTCTGACCCGTTTGACCACCGACCTGGGCGTGCAACGGGTCGGCATTCTGTACCAGAACGATTCCTACGGCCGCGCCGGGCTGACGGGCGTCCGGCGCGCTGTCGCTCGCTACAACCTGCCCTTGGTCGTAGAAGCGGACTATCCGCGCAATACCGAGGCGGTCAAAGTCGCCCTGCTCGACCTGCGCCGCCCCCGGCCCGAGGCGATTGTCATCATCGGCGCCTATAAGCCCGCAGCCGCCCTGATCCGCTGGGCGCGACGCCTCGACTTCAACCCATATTTTATCACTATCTCCTTTGTCGGCGGTGCGGCTTTGGCGCGGGAGCTCGGTCCGGACGGCGCGGGAGTGTATGTGACCCAAGTCGTCCCCTTTCCCACCGATGCCAGCCTTCCCGTGGTCGCCCAATATCAGCAGGCCCTGGCTGCCATAGACCCTGACAGCGAGCCGGGTTTTGTGTCGCTGGAAGGCTATCTGGCCGGCCGCCTGGTCGTGGAAGGGGTGCGGCTGGCCGGTCCGAATCCGACCCGCGAAGGTTTTCTGAATGCGTTGCTGGAGGCTGAGAGCATAGACCTGGGCGGCTTCCTGCTCCGTTACGGTCCGGCCGACAACCAGGGCTCCGACCGTGTGTATCTGACGATCCTTGACCAGCGGGGCCGGGTGCGCCCCGTGCGAAGAATGACGCGGCCATGAGTCAGCCTGTCACCGATTCCAAGGCCAAAGGGAAGCGTGAGCACGACGAGCAGCAACAAGAGCGCTCGCTGTCCTCTGCCGACACCGCGTCCGCGCCGCAGTCTGCGGCGCCCGCGAGTGAAACGAAACCAGAACAGGCAGGTCGGGTCGGGAGTGAGTCACAGCGCCCTCTCGTCGACAGGGCGAACTATGTGCAGCTCCTCACTGCGGATGTCGGCATGCGCTTCGGGATCGGGCCCAAGCTGTATATCGGCCTGCTGGTCGGTGTCCTCCTCACCCTGAGCGCCAGCCTGGTGGCCTATTTCTCGTTTCGCCAGATTCTCCACTACGAGGTCCGGCTTTCGGATTACAGCATTCCAAACCTGAGCAGCGCAGTCGACGCGGCTCGCCAAAGCGCTGTCGTGGTCACCGGGGCGCTACGGCTCATCTCGGCTGACTCGCCCCAGCAGCACGAGGCGGTGACCCGAGCGATAGCCAGGGAGCGGGCCGCCCTCAGCGGGCTCATCCAAGAGCTGGAATCCCGTTCCGCCTTCGGCGTGCAGACCCGGCTGATCGAAGTCCACCTGGGCGAACTCGGCATCCACCTGGAGTTGATCCAGCAATCGGCCGCCCGTCGCCTCGTCATCGCCGAGACCCTGGGGGGCCTCCGGGAGGAACTGACCGAGACGAACCGGCGCATTGAGCGTCACCTTGCCACCGCCATCGACGACCAGGCCTTTTACCTGGTTGAGGGGCTGCGCAACCTGCCGGACCGGCCGAGTCCGCTCGCCGAGCGGGCGTCTGAAGACGAACTCGCCTACTATCGGAACCTGGTCGCGATCAACCACCAGGCCACCCTCGCCGTGCTGCTGCTGGACGAGGCGCTCGGTCTGTCTGACCGCGGGCTCCTGTTGCCCTTGCAGGAGCGCTTCCACAGCGCCGTACAGAACTTCCAGCGCGCCTATGCGGCCTTGCCGGTCCGCGCCCACGACCGCCTGTTTGGCGGGGATCTGGAGCGCCTGGCCCAAATGGGGGAATCGGACGAGGGCGGTATCATTCCGCTGCGCCTGGAAGCCCTACGCCGGCTTGAACAGGAGCAGGAAGCGCTGACCCGAGGACAGGCGGCTTCCGAACTGCTGCTGGCCGAAGTCAACAAGCTGGTGGCCGAGATCAACAGCGAGGCTGTCAGAGCCAGCAACTCCTCGCGGTCTGCCGCCCAGACCGGCATCGTCCTGCTCGTGCTGCTCAACATCCTGAGCACCGTCGGCGCGCTCCTCCTCGGCTGGCTGTTCGTCGGGCGTCATCTTGTCCGTCGCCTGGTCGGACTGGCGGCCGCGATGCGTTCCATGGCCGTCGGTGACCTGGAGGTGCCGGTCAAGGTGGGGGGCAATGACGAGGTGACCGATATGGCCAAAGCCCTGGAAGTGTTCCGGCGCTATGCGCTGGAGGTGCAGCGGTTGAACCTGGTCGAGAAGCTGGCCGAAGAGCTGGACGCCAAGAACCAGACGCTTGAGCAGACCCTGGAGAATCTCAAACAGGCGCAGGAACAGGTCGTGGCCGAGCAAAAGCTCGCCTCGCTCGGCCAGCTCACGGCCGGGGTGGCTCACGAAATCAAGAACCCGCTCAACTTCATCAACAACTTCTCGGATGTGTCGGTCGAACTGATTGACGAGATCGAGGAAATCATGGAGGAAGGCCAAAATGGCCAAGATGGCCAAAATGGCAAGGCTGGCCAGGACGGGCAGGACGGGCAGGCTGAGACTGTTGAAGAAATCAACGCCATCCTGTCCGATCTCAGGCTCAACCTCCAGAAGGTGAAGGAGCACGGCCAGCGCGCCGACGGCATCGTGCGCAGCATGCTGGAGCATTCCCGCTCGACGCCGGGCGAGTGGCGGGAGACCGATGTGAACGCTCTGCTGAAGCAGTACATGGACCTCGCCTATCACGCCATGCGCGCCCACAACTCGAACTTCAACGTGACGATGAGCGAGGACCTTGACCCGGAGATGGGGCCGCTGGAGGTCGTGCCGCAGGACATTGGGCGGGTGTTTCTCAACCTGGTCACGAACGCCTGCCAGGCGATTGAGGAAAAGCGCCAACAGTCGGGAGACGACTATGACCCGCAGCTGCGCGTGAGCAGCCGCCGCCTCGGGGACCGGGCCGAGTTCTGTGTCCGCGATAACGGCCCCGGCATCCCGGAGGAGATACGGGAGCGGATCTTCGAGCCCTTCATGACCACCAAGAGGACGGGTGAGGGAACCGGCCTCGGCCTGTCGCTGACCACCGACATTCTCACCCGCCACGGGGGGTCGATTCATGTGGACAGCGAGGAGGGCGTGTTTACCGAGATGACGGTTGTCCTGCCGCTTGAGCCGCCCCCGGAAGCCATTGCCGCCAGAAACGAGGCGGAGCAGGCGGATACGCTCCACTAAAGATTGCAAGCTCGTGCTCTGCAAAAAGGCGCAGAGGAGTGCGAGGACCAACGGTTTCCCGTTCGTGCTGAGCCTGTCCTGAGCAAAGCCGAAGGGCGTAGCGGAGCGAAGTCGAAGCAGGGAGGCCGGATCGCGTCTGGCAGGACGAGCACGTAACAGCAGGGCTACAACCTATAGTAAAACGCTCTAACTTGGCGACTTGACACTTGAGAGCATTGTCGGTGATTTCCGATGCGTCTGAAGAGGCGGGCGGGACGCCCGCCCCATAGCCTGCCGACTTCGCCCCTCCGCCCATGACTCACAATAGGATGAAACCGCGCTAGGGTCAGGACTCATAACGGGGGTAGTCCTAGCGAGCCGATCGTGTTTCTATC
>WTHE01000655.1 GCA_011523315.1 Candidatus Binatota bacterium | reverse complement strand
TGATGTCTCGATTGTCTACTGCCATCTCTTGCTGCCTGAAGATTTGCGTTCTGGACTGCCGACTATTAGCCAAGACTGGATGAATTTTGCTGGCAATATGGCTGCGCCTCCGGGGGAAGCCGAAAAGCGCTCTCGTATCCGTAAATGGTTGTGGGAAGATCTCGTCTCTATCGAACCGCCCCATAATCGTCCTCACAAGTTTTTCCGTTTTCTCGATACCATTCGTCCATCGGAACGGCCAACGCTGTACTATCTGCACATCAACCTTCCGCATCCGCCGTTTATCTGGCTCCCTTCAGGAAAGAACTATCTTTTTGAGTACGAGATGATTGGCCTGAGTTCAGGCAGGGAGGAGTGGCACCAGGATGAATTGGCCGCCCTTCAGGGCTATCAGCGTCACCTGCTCCAGATTGGCTTCGTCGATAGACTGCTCGGGCAACTCCTTGAACGGCTCAAATCGGTCGATTTGTATGATCGTTGCCTTCTTGTTGTGACATCCGATCATGGCGCGAGCTATTATCCGGGTGGTCTGCGTCGATCTCTCCAAGAAAGCAATTCCCAAGATATCATGTCGGTGCCGCTTTTCATAAAAGCACCGGCCCAACGAGAGGGAGTCATTAATGACCGCAGGGTCGAAACGGTTGATATTCTCCCGACGATTGCGGACCTCTTGGATATTAATCTTCCCTGGCCAGGCGACGGACGCTCTGCCTTTGATGGCTCCGTGCCGGAACGCACCCACAGAACCCTTATTCGTTCGAATACAAGGTATGAACGTCTGCGCTTTGAAACACAGGCTCTTGAGCAGGCCAGACTCAAGAGCCTGGAGCACAAACTCGCGTCCTTCGGCTCCGGCAAGACCAAACCAAACGGCTTGTTTCACCCGTATGCCGAACTGTCTCATCTCATGCATCAGCAGGTGAGTGAGATTGGCATACACGGAGAAGCGCCGGTCAGAGTCGGCATCGACCAAGCTGGCTTATTCACTATGGTTGATCCCGCCTCCCAATTTATTCCGACTCTTATCACAGGCCATGTCCAGAGCCGTGGAAACGCCTCGCCGCCACTTCAGCTTGCTGTGGCGGTGAATGGCAGCATCGAAGCTATTACCCGCCCTTGGTCGTTTCCGGTCAAGGGAGAGACGGGCCGCTGGTCGGTGATCGTAGACGAAACCGTTTTTCGACCAGGTCACAATGATGTCCGGGTCTTTCTTGTTTCCAGTACCAATGGAAAGCCCATTCTTAAACGGATGCAGCTCGACCAGCCCTATTTTCTTACCCGCTCCGATGACCCCCGTGATAGTCCGGCTGAGATGCTGATGTCCTCAGCCGGCGCTCATCTTCCTCTTGCGCCTCAAGCCATACGGGGGAGACTTGAAGCTGCACGTATCGAAGATAATTTTGTAGTCTTTTCCGGCTGGGCAATCGATGAGAAAAATGGACAATTACCACCAGAGGCGATTGTGATGTTTGTCAATGGACAGTTTTTCTACGCGGGGCAAACGACTCTCAATCGCCCGCGTATTGCCGAGCGGCTGGGCAATCCAACATTGGAGAAAATCGGGTTCTGGTTCACCTTTCCTTCAGCGCTGTTTAAGGACAAGCCTGGTTTGGATGTACGCTTTTTCGGCGTGTCAAAAAAGGGACAGGCGACGGAGTTGGAATATAGAGAAAACTATCGATGGCGAGGGCAGGCAAACTGATGCTCAGGGGCTATAGGCTATAACTCTTGGTCTCACGCTTGGCGTCTGCTCCGTGCGTAGTAGAGTACTCGCGTTCCTGATTCGAGTGTCTCTTGTTTGTCAATTTCAAATGCGTCGGCCAGGCAGCGCTCGAAATACGCCAGGTCATAGTCGGCGTAGTGATCGGCCTTGTGGCGCAGTAGGGTCTGGACCATGGGGTCGTCTCGCGTTACGAATTCAATCACCAGCGCCGTACCCAGACTCGCCAGCCAGGAGATGAACTCTCCGAGAGGGATATGCGCGCTGATAACCACATGGTGGAGCAGGGCCAGACACAGGGTCAGGTCGGGCCGGCCGCGTTCAGCTAGCGCCTTGCGTTCCAGACCGCGCCAGCCGAGATTTGGGGCAGGATCGGCCACATTACTGATAAGGGGCAGAATATTGCGCGATTGTTCTGTCTTGAGAGCGCAATACAAGCGCTCAATCACCAGCGCGTCAATGTCCATCGCCAGTACGTATTCGGCATTTTCCGCAGCAATACGCGAAAACGTCCCGGTGTTGCAGCCCAGGTCCCAGACCAGATTCCAGCGCTGGCTGTGTGTGACGCGCCGCACGAAGCCGGCTTTTTGGGCGATCTCGCTGTCCGTATAGGGCAGGGCGTCCGTGTAGCCGGACCAGGTCGAGCGTGTCTGCCGCCAGCTCAGTTTGGCGACCTGTTTTTGCAGGCGGCTGACATTGGCCTGGATGAGGGCCTTGTGGAAACCGGCTTGGCGTAGATCCTGTTTGAGGTTGCGCTCGGTCCGGGCATACGACGCTTCGGCTTTGGCCTGAAGGACGACATGCGACAGCACGCCCGGTCTGAGCATGTCTCTGAGCGACATGAGTTGGGCGCACTGGGCCGGCTCAATGCCTTCCAGGCTGCCCCGTAGCCAGGGCTGAAAGGGCAGGTTTTTGTAGGCTTGCAGAAAAAGCGGGTAGAGGAAAAGCTGACAGAACTGGCGGTAGCCGACCCAGGGTTCGCCGGGCCGCAGACGCTCGAACGAGGGAATATCAATGAAGACCGGCTGACTGCCGGACCATTGGACATTGAACGGGGTGGCGTCTTTGAGGGTCATGTCGGCGCGTAGCGCGACAGCCTGGAGTTCGAGGGTCAGCAGCGCGGCGTCCTGCAACAGGCTGAACGGCCATTCGTAGGGGTATGAAATAAAGGGGATGGTCTGGTGTTTGAGAATTGCAATCCATTGCTCATCATCTCGCCTGGCGTAGGGTGAAGAGCTTAAGGGCTCAAGCTGCTCGGTGTGAACAATTTTCCCTTCGGCCATGCACTGCCGGAAGAACGGCTTGGTCTTGAGCGCTTCCCATTCCTGGGCGGCATGCGCATCGAGACCGCGCAACACCGCTCCGTCCTGATAAAAGACGCGGCTGGTGCGGTCGCGGAAGGAACCCGGCTCAGAGTGAGAGGCTACCATGCTGATACGGGTCTGAATGGGCGAAAAGCACGGACGGCTGCTTGATCTCTTTGAATCTACTGCGGCTTGTCAGAGGGGTTCGAGGTGGTGAGAGAGGCCGCATCCGTCTCCGAATCGCTCTCCTGCTGTTGGGAATGCATGCCGAAGAGGCCGAGCAGACGGTGCCAGTAGAGTTTGGCAATCACCGCCAGGCCGGCCAGTCCGCCGAGTACGAGCTGGAGCAGCATGCTGCCGCTGCCCGGATCGAGATAGGCAAGTGCCGCAGGAGGTGCTATCAGACTGAGAACCCAGAAACACAGCGCGCCGTAACCAACCTGTTGCATGCACCACCCTCCCTCTTTGCCGAATTCTACTGCTCGCCTGCTCGTATCTGATATGGAAGGCTTTCTCAAGGAGGCCGAGGCCGCGCGCTCATGCGGGCTTCTCTTGAGAAGGGTCTTTCCTCGGGGAGACAGGGGCAATGCAGGGACACGTCCTTGGCTGGGAAGAGCCGGTCGAGAGAGGCGGTAGGAAATGCGTATTGTCCAGCTCGTCAACGGTTTGCCGCCCGAGGCTTTGGGGGGAACGGAAACCTATGCCGCTGCGCTGGCAAAGGAACTGGCCCGGCAGGGGCATGCGGTCTCGGTGTTTTCCCGCTGCGCCCGCCCGCAGCAGCCCGAGTACGCGCTGGAAACGACGACGGTCGAGCAGGTCGAGATCACCCGCATCAACAATACCCTGCGGGAAAACAGCACCTTTGCGGAGACGTATCGGAACGACACTATCGCCGCCCGTTTCGGCGCGCTGCTGGACCGCTTTGCGCCGGACATCGTCCACGTCCAGCACCTGATGTATCTGTCCACGACCTGTATTGACGAGGCCGTGCGGCGCGCGATCCCGGTGGTCATGACGCTCCATGACTACTGGCTGATCTGCCAGCGCGGCCGGTTTCTGAAACCCGACCTGTCGGTGTGTTCGGGCCAGACCGACACCGGCTGCGCCCAGTGCTTCAGCCATGTGCTCGATCCCGGGCTGTCACGGCTGCACGGCCTGCTGAAACCGCTGCTCAAGAACTCCTGGCTCAGGGCGCAGCTGCGGCGGCTGAACGCCGCGCGCGCCGTGTCGCGGTCGGTCTCGCCCGCAGCCCAAGACCAAGTCCGGGCACGCATGGCCCACGTCCGCGAGCTGTGCGAGTCTGTGTCGCTGTTTTTGGCCCCGTCGCGCTTCCTGCGCCGGCAGTTTGTGGCGTTCGGCATACCGGAAGAGCAAATCGTCTTCCACGAGTGCGGCCTGCAAACGGCACACCTCCAGGCTGCTGAAAAAACCGCCCCAAAAGAACGCCTGAGCTTTGGCTATATCGGCGTCGTAGACCCGGTCAAAGGCGTCGATCTGCTGGTCGAGGCCTTCCAGAGCCTGCCCCAGGCCGACCTGCGTATCTACGGCGGGGAGGCCGCGTATGCGCCGTATCCGAACGAGCGGCGCTTTCGCTCGCAGCTGGCCAACTCGCCCCATATTCGCTACATGGGCCGCTATGACAACCAGGACATCGGCCGCATTCTGGCCGGCATTGATGTCGTGATCGTGCCCTCGATCTGGTATGAGAACGCCCCGCTGGTCATTCGGGAAGCCTTCCTGGCTCGGACTCCGGTGATTACCGCCGACTTTGGCGGGATGCGCGAGTGGGTCCGGGACGGGGTGGACGGCCTGTTGTTTCAGGCCCGTGATGTGGCCGACCTGCGCCGCCAGATTGCCCGCTGCATCACGGAACCGGACCTGGTGGCCCGGCTCTCGCAGGCGTTTCCGGCCGTCCGCTCGATTGCCGAAGACGCCGCGCTGCTCGCCCAACACTACCGGCGTCTGGTAAGGAAGCCCAGCGATGCCTAAGCGCCAAGGCAATAATCCCAAACGCAGGATCGCATCGAAAAATGAATTCGGGCAGGAGGTGCTGGATGAGTACGTGAAGCAGGCCCAATATACCGGGAGCGCTCACCACAAGCGGAATCCTGCCGACTACGGTTTTCATCCGCCAGCAAATCCGCGCCCGAACAAGTCACTGTGCGACGCCAGCCGACCAGTGAGGCTGGCTGACGCACAGTCTCTCTTTCGGGAGGGCATAAAGCGAGGTATGATCAGCGTCTATCCCGAGGGTGGATTGCCCAAGTACGTCTGGGCGGTGGATTCAGACGGGCGTGTCTATGAGGCGAAGCGTGATAGGAACAGCAGCAATTATCATGGTTATGAGCTTGGTGATGATGACGACGCCATGAGAAAATTGGTCCTCATGGAGTGGAACTTGAGATGCTTGACGAACTGATAGTGTCGCTCTCTCCCCAGACTCTCGCTTCCGGGTCGGCTGAGGAACGAGCGACATTCGGGCTGTTCGCGGTGGTAGCGAACGAACATTTACTCACCGCAGGGGAGGACGTCAGTCAAAAAGAACTGCGCCATGGACCGCATGTTGCTGGCTATCCCATCGCCGAATGGCTCGTGTGGAACTGGTGGCGGCTTCGGTGGGAAATTGGGCGCCCCTCTGATGAGAACGCTGCGTGCCGTTGGGACTTCGCGCATCGGATGTCGACTATCGGTGAAGGCTATGTGTGGCCCAACATCACTATCTCCTCGGATGGGCTGCAATCATACCTTTTCTCCGAGCCTTCCCGGAATCCAGAAATGATGCTCTTCCGCTACTTTGGAGCGCCAGGGCGCCAAACGGTTCCGGCAGCCAGTCTGGAAACCGCCGTAGATGGATTTGTGGCAGATATCCTGACGAGGCTTGAGAGAGCAGGGGTCCACGAGACAAATCTGCATCGTCTGTGGGCCGATTTGAGGATGGAAAGAGAGGATCACGAACTCGCACGATTCCGGCGGCTCGAGGCGCAGCTCGGCTACGAACCGGACGAAGCCGACGAGGACGCAATACGCCGCCGTCTCGATGATGCGGTGGAACTGGGGGAAGAGGCGTTGGGAGAGATAGCCGCCGACGCAACGCTCGGTGACGACGCGCTGCGCGGTATGATGTCGGCAGGAGACTTCGCAGACATCGCGTTGCAAAACGGTTTCGAGGCTAATCCGAATGATGCGATCACCCTGGGGGATATGCCGGGCATGCCGCAACCGGGGCAGGTCGAAGCGTGGCGTTTGGGACAACTCTTCGCAAAAGGGATTCGTGCTCAGGAAAGCTTGGAGGAACATCGGATTTCCGACACGGCTCTTGCGAACTTTGCGGGAAGTGTGAGCGACGCGATTTCGAGGCAAAGCGGACATCCGTCCACAATATCCTTTGCGCTCGACGGCCAAGATGGTCGCACTCATATGTCTCTCCGATCACGCTGGGAAACTGGTCGGCGGTTCGACTTGGCCCGCCTCATCGGTGATCGCCTGCTTCGCAACCAGATACATGGTTCCCCCGAACCCCTGTTCCCTGCAACACGTGCTTCGAGCTACCGACAGAAGATGCAGCGCGCGTTTGCCGCAGAGCTGTTGAGTCCGTTTGCCGTGGTGGACGACATGCTGGGCGGGGATTACTCTGAGGAAAAACAGAATGAAGTCGCGGCTCATTTCACCGTCTCGCCAATGACGATCCAGACGCAGCTGGTCAATCACCGGCGTATTGATCGCGACGATGCGCCGGACATTGCTGAGCATTCTCCCTATTCATGATCGGCGAGCGGGCCGTGATGTGGATCCCAGTGCACATTCGCGCTCATATCCTCGCGTGTGCTGCTGATAGGCCGCAATCGCTCGTCTATGAGCCGGGTCAGCTATGGATAGTCTAGGATATGACACCCTCTCCCTCGCCATTCCGTGCCGGGCCGATGAGCCGGGTCTGGGCAGCACCCTCGACAGCCTGTTGGCGGCCTGCCGGTCGCCCGAGCTGCCGTCCGCCTGCCTGCGGGAAATCCTGGTCTGCCTGAACGGCGTGAGCGCCGGCCGGCCGTCTCCGCCGTTGCACGCGGTGCGCGAGTTCTGTGCCCGCCACGCCGTCGTCCTTGACGAGATCGACCTGGCCTCGGCTCGGGAACGATCTCCCCACACCGACGCTGGGCTGCGGTGTGTCGTCCTGGTGGCGGACTGGCGCGGCAAACCCCGGGCCATGAACGCCCTGTGGCGCTGGGCGCGCGGCGACCTGCTGGCGTTCTGCGACGCCGATGTCCGGGTGGCGCCTGACGCCCTGGCCCGGCTGTACGCCGCGCTGCAAAACGACGCCCGGGCGCGGCTGGTGGCGGCGCGGGCAGTCCCGGTCGTGGATACCCAGGCCAGCCTGTGTAGCCGGACGGGAGCGCTGCCGTACCGGTTCGACTTCGGGAATGCCGGCGGCCGCCTGTTCCTGATCCGCGCCGACGCCCTGATCTCTCCGCTGCCTGAAGACCTGCTGCTGGAAGACGCCTGGCTGACAGTGGCGGTCGGCAAGTCTCACGTCCGCAAGCACATGCAGGCTCGGGTGTTCTTTGTCCCGCCCCAGACCTGGAACGATTATTTTGCCGAGCGGGTGCGGACCGAGGCGGGCAAGGTACAGCTCCGGCGTCAGCACGCTGCCCTGCTCGAACACGGCCCGGTCGCCGCCTATCCGTGGGCCGAGTTTGTGCGTCGGATGACGTGGCCTGAGTACGGGCTGGCGCTGGTTGCCCTGGCTATCCGCGGTCTGGCCAGGCTGTGGGCCTGGGGACGCCTCAGGCGGGGCGGTTTCTACCGGCTGTACCGTCCCTTTCGGTCAACCAAGCGCTGGACGGGGTAGGCATGAAAGTCTCGATCATCATCCTGACCTGGAATTCGGCATCCGAGATCGAAGCCTGCCTGACCTCGCTGGCCGAGGGCGTCACGCTCGACCACGAGGTGATTGTGGTCGATAACGGCTCGCAGGACCAGACCTGTCGCCTGGTGCAACACACCTGTCCCGCGGCGCGGCTGGTGCGCAACTCCCACAACCGGGGGGTTGCTCCGGCTCGCAACCAGGGCATACGCTTGGCGGCTGGAGAGTATGTCGTGATCCTGGACGACGATACCGTGGTTGAGCCGGGGGCGCTGGACCGTCTGGTCGCCTATATGGACGCCCGGCCCGAGGTCGGGCTGTGCGGTCCGCGCCTGACTACGGCCGAGGGAGACTTGCAGCTGTCGTGCCGGCGTTTTCCGACCCTGGTCGATAAGCTGGCCCGGCGGCTGCCGGCGGCCCGGCGGCTGACGCGGGCGGTGGACATGGCGGACTGGGACCACCGGACGGTTCGAGCCGTGGATTATGTGATCGGCGCCTGCCAGGTCATTCGGCGCCGGGTTCTGCACGAGGTGGGGCTGTTTGACGAGATCATCTTCTATGGCCCGGAGGACATCGACCTGTGTCTGCGGCTGCAACAGGCCGGCTGGCGGGTGGTGTACAACCCAGCTGCGGTCGTCGTGCATAAGGAGCGGCGGGTGACCCGCTCGCTGCGGTCCGGCCTGACCTGGAAGCACGGGCTGGGGCTGGGCTATTTTTTCTGGAAGCACGGCTACCTGCTGTCCCGCCGCCGGCTGTACGCGCGGCTGGCCGCATCCCGCCGGGCCGCAGCGTCTGGAGAGGGCGGGTGAGAAACTACACGCTCCGACACCAGGCCTTTCTGCTCGGGCTGGTGCTGGCCGACCTGGTGTGTGTCGGCGGGGCGTATGGGGCGGCCTTTGCCCTGCGCCTGACCCTGCCCCTGCCGTTCACGGCCGATCTGCTGCCGGCCGAGCGTCTCGTTGAGGTGTCGCATCCCCTGCTGTTTCTGCTGGCCACCCAGGGGCTGGTGTTGTACTTCTTCAGCCTGTACGACCTGCACGTCTTGCAGCTGCGGGGCCGGGTCATGCCCCGCGCCCTGGCCGCCACCGGCTTGCAGTTGCTGCTGACCACAGCCTGGTATTTTTTTCGGGGCGAAGTCTTTTTTCCCCGCTCGGTCCTGGTGCTGTTCTGGCTCTTCAACGCGCTGATGATCGGCCTGCTGCGTCTCGGCCTGCTGCGTCGGCTGGGCCGGGCTCATCCTGTGCAGATTCTGCTGGTCGGCGCCCCCGGGGAGATGCGCCCCTTTCTGGAGGTCTTGCGGACCGTGCGCCCGCTGCCCGCGCTGCGCGTTGCCGGGTTGGTGGGGCTGAGCGGGCTGGACGGACTGCCCGCCCGGCACGAGGACGCCGCCGGATTGGAAGAATTTGACCTCCCCTGGCTGGGAGACGCCACCGAGCTTGAGCGTATTGTCCAAGACCGTCCGGTCGATGATATCATCCTGCTGGCCTCGACGACCTGGAAAGATACCCTTGTGGAGCGCCTGCTCAGCGTGCCGACCCGGCAGACCGACAACGCCTCCGTGTCGCCGTATCACAACACCGGGCGCCCACGGGTTCTGGTCGTGCCCTCGGTCTACGACATTCTGGTTGGACGGCTGACCTCGGTGCGCCTGCACGATGTGCCCCTGGTCGAGGCGATCAAAGAGCCGCACCACAGTCCGGCCTTCCTGCTCAAGGCCGCGCTCGACCGCTGTATTGCGGCGCTGTTGCTGGTCATAAGCCTGCCCGTCCTGGGCCTTGCCGCAGCCGGCATTGCCGTGACCTCGCCGGGACCGATCGTGTACCGTCAGCGGCGGGTCGGCAGAGGCGGCGCGGAATTCACCCTGTACAAACTGCGGACCATGGTGGATGGGGCCGAGGAACACACCGGCCCGGTGCTGGCCAGCTCCAGCGATCCGCGGGTCACCCGGCTCGGCCGTTTCCTGCGCGAGAGCCGCGTCGACGAACTCCCCCAGCTGTGGAATGTGCTGAACGGCAGCATGAGTCTGGTTGGACCTCGCCCCGAGCGGCCGGAGTTTGCCCACAAATTCCTGCACAGCGTCCCGGGCTATGCCGAGCGCTTGCAGGTCAAACCCGGCCTGACCGGTCTGGCCCAGATCAACGGCGAGTATCACACCAGCCCGGAGTACAAGCTCAAGTACGATCTGGCCTATATGTATAACTACTCGGTCTGGCTCGACCTGCGGATCCTGAGCGATACGGTCAAGATCGTCCTCTCCCGGCGGGGTGTGTGAGGGGACATGGTTGGAG
>WTHE01000724.1 GCA_011523315.1 Candidatus Binatota bacterium | reverse complement strand
ACCCCCGAGGCTCCGGCATACACGGCGATAGACAGCCGGTCCTGGCTGCGCAGCTGGCGGCTGAGTAGACGCAGGGCGGCTTTGACCAAGTCCAGCTTGTCGGCCGACTTCATGGAGCCCGAGACATCAATTAGGAAGACGAGGTTGGCCGGGGGGAGTTCGTCGGCCACGACCTCATAGCCTTTGAGCCCCAAATGCAGCAGCACGGTATGCGGGTTCCAGGGGGTCGGTCCCAGCTCGGTGGTCAGCCGAAAGGGCGGGGACGGCTGGTCTGGCAACGGATACTGGTAGGCAAAGTAATTGATCAGCTCCTCCGTCCGCACGGCATCCCGGACCGGGAGCATCCCATTACGTAGGAAGCGACGCACGTTGGCTTAGGCGCCGGTGTCCACATCAATGCTGAAGGTAGAGACCGGCTGTTCGGTCGCCTGTCGGAGGGGATTATCCGCAAAGTGGGCGTAGGTCTCCCGATTGACCGGCTCGCTGGGTAGGCGGAGATGGTCGGTTGGACCACTGGAGCAGCAGCTCCGCTGGAGGGACACGAACGGAGGAGGAGCAGGGCGTGGGGCTGGCGCTGCCTCCTGGCGGGACGCCGCCACAGCGTCCGCTACCGACGTCTTTCGGGCCTCCTCCGGTCCAAGGGGCACCCGTCCAGGCATCTGGCACGCTGTCCCTACCAGGCCGAGCAGCAAGACGATCGAAAACAGGATGGGTCGGCGCATCACACTCCTCCTCGCGGTCCGCCTCGGGCATATGGAGGATAAACACACACACCGTCAAAGGTCGCGGGAACGAGGCAGGGCCGCCCTTCAGTCGGAGGAGCGCTAAGGCTGGGAGGAGGACCACACCTACCGAGGTGACCAATGGCTGCACGGCATCTGGTAGTGACGGTGCGGCGGTTCATACAGCGGCGCTGAAGCCCCGACCCATGTACCTAGACTTAACACTTGGCGCGTTCTCAGCCGTAAACCCGGCCTATTTCGACCCGATCTGAATGGATCGCAGGGCAATCGGACGGCCGAAAATTCTTCAGGCCGGGGTGTGGGTGCGTGTCGCGCCGTGCGTTAAAGTGGAAGATGACGACCCTTCCGCAGAGAGGGGATGATCGAAGCGCCTTACGGCCGCCCTGGATTGCATCCTCAACTCTGTGCGGCGTCTCAGGAAGGAGGCTCACGATGGCTGATGTCGGACTGACCCATGTTGCGCTTCCCGTGACGAATATGGAAGCCAGTCTTGCCTTCTATGCGACCTATGCCCAGATGCGGGTGGTCCACCGCCGGACGGCTCCTGATGGGACAGAGGTCGTGTGGCTGAGTGACCAGACCCGTCCCTTTGTGCTTGTCCTCATCCAGGCGTCTCGGGTGGAGGCGCCTTTACTGCCTCTTGGCCATTTGGGCATCGGGTGTGCCACCCGCCAAGAAGTCGATGCGCTGTGTGCCCAGGCCCGGTCGGCTGGCTGTTTACGCCAAGAGCCGACCGATTCCGGTTCTCCGGTTGGGTACTGGGCCTTTCTGTCCGACCCGGACGGGCACACCCTTGAAATCGCACATGGGCAAGAGATTGGCCTGACCGTGGCTCCGGCTGACGCGCGGCAACCTGCGGGCTGATTCCCTCGGCCAGGGCAGGGCGGCCTGTTCGGAGAGTCGCTTGCGCCCCCGCTGTTGAAAGCTCCGTATGAGGCGACCATTTGCTCTGTGGACATAACCGCTGTTCTACACCTGATCCTCTCCCAAGCTTGACACATCACCCCTTATCGGTCGCAGTGGCGGGCGCGGCTGGTGTCTGGTATGGCTGAATACGTATGACGTGTTCGGAGGAGATTGCCGTGCCTCGCAAACTGACCATTACCCTGGAAGAAGCCGTCTACGAGGGCCTGTACCGGACAGTGGGCAAGCCACATCAGCCAGTTCATTGAAGACCTGGTGCGGATGCATGTAGTCGATACCACGCTTGATGCCGGCTATTAGGCCATGGCGGAAGACACGGAGCGGGAAGTCGAGGCCCAGGCGTGGTGTAATGCCCTGGCCGGGGACGTGGCCGATGAAACAAGGAGGTCAGCATGCAAAGCCAGGATGTGAAACAGCAAGTCAAGGAAGTGTACG
>WTHE01000520.1 GCA_011523315.1 Candidatus Binatota bacterium | reverse complement strand
ATCTGGAGCTGGTCGTCCCCGACCCCGGTCTGTCGCTCAAGGACGGCGCCGTCAAACCGTGGCGGATCAAAGCCGCCCAGTGGGAGCGGCGCGAGCTGTTTGCGTTCTGCAAACAGCGCCGCATTCCGACCGGCGTCCCGTGGCACGACCTGAGCGCCGAGCAGCAGGGGCTGATTGTGGACGGCGACGGCGAGTATTACGGGGTGCGGGGCTGGTTTCAGTGGTTGGAGACCAAGACCTACAAGATGCACGTCCGGGTGTTCCTGGCCCGCTACCGGGGCTATTTCCCGTGCGACGCGTGTTACGGCGCCCGCCTCAAACCCGAATCCCTGCTGTACCGGGTCGGGGGCAAGACCCTGGCCGAGATCAACCTGCTGAGTGTGGACGCGTGCGCGGAGTTTTTTGAGGGCTTGCAACTGTCGGCCTTTCAGGATCAGGTCGCCCAGCTCATCCTGGACGAGATCCGCAAGCGGCTGCGCTATCTGGTCGAGGTCGGGGTTGAATACCTGACCCTGGACCGGCAGTCCCGGACCCTGTCCGGCGGGGAGCTGGAGCGGGTCGATCTGACCACCGCCCTGGGCTCGGCCCTGGTCAACACCTTGTATATTCTGGACGAGCCCTCAATCGGCCTGCACCCGCGCGACAGCAACCGGCTGGTCCGCATCCTGCAAAACCTGCGTGATAACGGCAACACGGTGGTGGTGGTCGAACATGACCCGGAGATCATCAAGGAGGCCGATCATATTCTCGATCTGGGACCGCTGGCCGGCGAGCGGGGCGGACAGCTCGTGTTCGCCGGTCCGTATGAAGATATCCTGGCCGACCCGCACTCGCTGACCGGCCAGTATCTGTCCCAGCGTCAGCGCATCCCGCTGCCGGCCCGGCGCCGGGCGGTCCAGCCCGACCACACGCTGACCATCCTCAAGGCCAGCGCGCATAATCTGAAGCACATCGATGTCGAGATTCCGCTGGGCTGCATGGTGTGTCTGACCGGGGTATCGGGCTCGGGCAAGTCAACCCTGATTGAAGACGTGCTGTACCGGGGGCTGAAAAAACGCTGGGGCGAGTCGGTCGGCATTCCCGGCCCGTGCCAGGATATTGTCGGCACCGAGCACCTGGCCGATGTGATTTTCGTCAATCAGAGCCAGATCGGGACAACGCCGCGGGCCAATCTGCTGACCTACACGCGGGCCTTCGATCCGCTGCGGCGGCTGCTGGCCGACACCGAACTGGCCAGGCTGCGCGGCTACACGACCGGTACCTTTTCCTTCAACGTCGAGGGCGGCCGGTGCGACACGTGCAAGGGCGAGGGCTTTGAAAAGGTCGAGATGCAGTTCTTGTCCGATGTCTACGTGCCGTGCCCCGAGTGCCAGGGTCGGCGCTTTCGTGCCGAGGTCCTGGAGGTCCGCTATCAGGGCAAGAATCTGACCGACATCATGGCCATGACGGTCAGCGAGGCCTTGGCGTTTTTTGCCGGCAAGGCCGAGCTGCAGCGGCGCCTGTCTTCGCTGGCGGCCGTCGGCCTGGATTACGTCCGCCTGGGCCAGTCCCTGACGACCCTGTCCGGTGGCGAGGCTCAGCGTCTGAAACTGGCCGCCCATATCGGCCGTGAAAAGACCCATACCGACCGGCCGGGCAAGACCCTGTTCATCTTTGACGAACCAACCACGGGTCTGCATTTCGCCGATATCCAGAAGCTGCTGACAGCCTTTGACAGCCTGGTCGAGCGGGGCCATTCGGTCCTCATCGTCGAACATAATCTGGACGTGATTAAGTGCGCCGATCAGGTCATTGACCTCGGTCCGGAGGGCGGCGACGGGGGCGGCCAGGTGGTCGCCCAGGGAACGCCGGAGGCGGTGGCGCGGGTCAGGCGCTCGCATACCGGGCGCTATCTGGCGCGGGCGTTGCGAGAGGCGAAACGAGGACCAAAGGCCAAGGGCCAAGGGCCAAAGTCAAAAGGCAAAAGGCAAAGGGCGAAAGCGCGGCGATCCCCGAACCGCAACTCGGCGATCTGTGTGGTGGGCGCCAAGGAGCATAACCTCCAGGATGTCTCTCTCGATATTCCTCGGGATGAGATGATCGTGGTCACCGGGCTGTCCGGGTC
>WTHE01000738.1 GCA_011523315.1 Candidatus Binatota bacterium | reverse complement strand
CGTTCAATATGCACCTCTCGATCATCGGCCCCCTGTTCGAGAGTCCAATCGTCCCCCCGACCACCAAGCAGCGCCTGGCCGATCTGGTCGTCAAAGAGCAAAGGCTGATTGCCGGGAACTTCTCCGAGCCGAGAACGTCCGGACTGCTGGCCACCTACCAGCCGGCCACGCGCGCCCGGCAGGTTGCGGGCGGGTATCAGATCACGGGTAGAAAAGCGTTTGCCTCCATGTTGGAGGCGGCTGACTTCTGTGCCGTGCTGGCGCATCCCGAGGAGATCGATAAGCCGGGGGCCGCTCTCCTGCTGATGGTTCCCCGCCGGGCGCCGGGCCGGCGCGTCGACGAGGTATGGGATACGCTCGGCATGCGGGCGACGCGCAGCGATTCCCTCATTCTCGAAGACTGTTTCGTGTCTCAGGACGCCGTACTCTACCAGACCGACGATATCCTGCCGTTCATCCGTAGCGGGGCGAACTGGCTGTGGGCCTCCTATACGGCGGTGTATCTGGGTGTGGCCGCGGCGGCCTACAACTCCGTGCGTGAGCTGGTGCAGGAAAGGGTCCCGCGGGGCTATACCCAGCCGATGGCCTACCATCCGGACGTGCGCCGGCGGGTGGCCGATATGAGCGTGGACCTGGAGGCCGCCCGGCTGCTGACCTACCATTCGGCCTGGCTCAGCGACACCCAGGGACCGACCCAGGAGACCGTGGCGGCACTGTTCCGCGCCAAGTATCTGGTTGGCGAGGCCGGGGCGCGGATCACGCGGACGGCGCTCACGCTGGGCGGCGCCCATACGCTCTTCAAGACCGTCCCGCTTGAGCGACTGTTCCGGGACGGCGCCGTTGGTCCGGTCCAGTTTCCGCCCAGCGATTATTGTCTGTCCAGCGTCGGCACCTTGGAACTCGGGCTCGACCCGAGCGAGATAGTACCGCCGCTCAAATAAGGAGGAAAAGATCATGGGTAATAGTACATCCTACGTTTTCGCCGGTCTGGCCGGTGACACCAGCCCAGGTATCGAATGGGTAGAAAAGCATATGGGCATCAAGCTGGTGATCAAAAGCGGTTTGTATCGGAGTGTGTTCGGGCAGGGGGGCTGGGAACCGCTCACAAAAGGGCTGCCGGACGCGCCCGAGGTCCGTGCCATCACCATCCATCCCCAGCGGCCCGAGGTGGTCTACGTCGCCACTCAAGACGGCCCGTACCGCAGCGATGACCACGGCGACCACTGGGAGAAGGTGGTGGTGCCCGACCACGGTCTGCCCATGTGGTCGTTATTATTTCATCCGGCCGACCCCCAGGTCATGTTCGCCGGCTACGAGTCGGCGGAGATATATCGGAGCGACGACGCCGGAGAGAGCTGGCGCCAGCTCCCGGTGAGCGTCCGCTTCCCCGACGTGACCATGCCCCCTCAGGGCATACCGGCCAAGCGGGTGCTCATGATGTCCGGCAGCATTGCCGACCAGGACGAGCTGTACGCCTCTCTGGAGGTCGGCGGACTGCTCCGGTCTTTGGACGGGGGGGAACACTGGGAAAACCTCAGCCACGGCCAATACCTCACCGACGATACCGTGGACATGCACGGCGTGCTGGCCAGCCGCCTGAGCCCAGGAACGGTCACGGCCATCTGTCGCGTCGGCATGTTTCGCAGCACCGACCGGGGCGACCACTGGCAGCGCGTACCCATCGAGCCGCTGAACGAGAAGGGCACCACCTACTGCCGCTGCCTGCGCGAGGTGCCGGGCGCTCCCACCAAGCTGTGGCTGTCCGGCGGGGGTGATTTCGAGAGCAACGTCGGTGGCCTGTTCCACAGCGAGGACGGCGGTCTGAACTGGGAGCGGGTGGATATCGGCCATGAGATCAACAGCACCCTTTTTGCCATGTCCATCGACCAGCGTCGTGCCGAGCGTATGGTCTGTGCCAGCAAAAAGGGCCAGGTGTTTACCAGCGCCGACGCCGGGGCGACCTGGAGTGCGCAGGCGCTCCCGGCGGATGCCGATCAGGTCTACTGCGTTGCGACCGGCTAGAGCAATTGGCGACTCTGTTCATAGGGGCGAATCTCGTACTCGTTTAGAGCGACGGATGACGGGTGTGCCACGGTGTTGACTGTTCGTAGCTA
>WTHE01000585.1 GCA_011523315.1 Candidatus Binatota bacterium | reverse complement strand
CCGTGCCTGCCTCATCGCGGTCCACTGCGCTGAAGTCGAGGCCGACGCGGTGACAGAACTCAACCGAGGCCGGATCGCCGCCGTGTTCGCCACACACCCCGATTTTGAGGTCGGCCTTGGCCATCCGGCCGCGCTCGACGGCCAGCTCGACCAACGAGCCAACCCCCTCTTCGTCCAGCGACACGAACGGATCCTGGGCAAAAATACCCTGGCTGACATAGTCGGGCAGAAACTTACCCGCGTCATCACGGCTTAAACCGAGCGTCATCTGGGTCAGGTCGTTCGTCCCAAAGGAAAAGAAGTCGGCCGCCAGCGCAATCCGGTCGGCTCTCAGGGCGGCTCGGGGAACCTCGATCATTGTGCCGATCGAGTACGGAATCTTGAGGCCGTGGCTGGCCGTGACACTCAGGCACACCTGCTCAATCCGGGCGCGCAGGATTTCCAGCTCTTTTTGAAAGCCGACCAGCGGCACCATGATTTCCGGGAACACCTCGACGTTTTGCCGGGCCAGTTCGCAGGCGGCCTCCATGATCGCCCGGGTTTGGGTCTCATAGATCTCGGGAAAGGTCACGCCCAGACGACAGCCCCGGTGTCCGAGCATCGGGTTGAGTTCGTGCAAGACGTTACGCTTGACCCGCAGGCGCTCGGCCGACACATTCATTTTTTTGGCCAGATCGGCGATCTCTTCCTTGGTGGTGGGCAAAAATTCGTGGAGGGGAGGATCGAACAGGCGGATCGTCACCGGCAGGCCGGCCATGGCCCGCAGAATACCGATGAAATCCGCTTTCTGCATCGGCATGATTTTATTCAGGGCGCGGACACGTCCGGCGGTATTCTCGGCCAGGATCATCTCGCGCACGGCGTCGATCCGGTCGCCCTCAAAGAACATGTGTTCGGTCCGGCACAGACCAATCCCCTCAGCCCCAAAGGCGCGGGCCGTCTGGGCGTCGGCCGGTGTATCGGCATTGGCCCTGACTTGCAGGCGCCGTCGCCGGTCGGCCCAGGCCATCAGCGCCTGGTAGGCCGGGCTTTCAATTTGTGGTGCGCTGGTCGGAACCTGGCCCCGAAAGACCTCGCCGCTTGACCCGTCGAGGGTGATGAACTCGCCGGCGTGGACGACCAGCTGTCTGGCCGGAATACGGAATTCCTGGCGCTCGTAGTCGATTTCCAGCGCCTCGCAGCCGACAATCGCGCATTTGCCCATGCCGCGACTGACCAGGGCGGCGTGCGAGCTGGCGCCGCCACGGGCGGTCAGAATGCCCTCGGCGGCGTGCATACCGTTGATGTCTTCGGGCGAGGTTTCCAGCCGGACCAGGATCGTTTTGCGACTGGCTCGGGCGGCCGCTTCGGCGTCTTCGGCGGAAAACACCACCTCGCCGCTGACCGCGCCGGGCGAGGCCGGTAGCCCCCGGGCCAGCAGCTTCCTGGGCGCATCCGCAGCCAGGGTCGGATGGAGCAGCTGGTCGAGCTGGGTCGGGGCGACGCGCAGAATCGCGGTCGCCTCGTCTATCCGTCCCTCATAGACCATGTCGGCCGCAATTTGCACCGCCGCTGCGGCCGTCCGTTTGCCGGCCCGCGTTTGCAGCAGCCATAGCGTGCCGCGTTCTGCGGTGAACTCGATATCCTGGGCGTCGGAGTAGTGGGTTTCGAGCACCCCGGCCACCTCCCGGAGCTGGGAGAAACACTCCGGCATCTGTTCTTCGAGCGACGGATAGGCGGTCTTGCGGTCCTCTTCGGAACGGCCCTCGCGTTGGGCGCGCTGGCGTGACGCGGTCAGGGTGATCTGCTGCGGGGTGCGGATACCGGCGACCACATCTTCGCCCTGGGCGTTGAGCAGAAAATCGCCGTTCAGTTCGTTTTTGCCGGTCGATAAATCCCGGGTAAAGGCGACCCCGGTGGCGCAGTCCTCGCCCAGATTGCCAAAGACCATGGCCTGGACGGTGACGGCCGTGCCCCACTCGCTGGGAATATTCTCGATCCGGCGATACGTCACCGCCCGGGGATTGTTCCACGAGCCGAACACCGCCCCGATCGCGCCCCACAGCTGGTCGTGCGGATCTTCGGGAAAGGTGACGTCGAGCCGCTCGCGGATCAGATTCTTGAACGCGCTGACAAGCTCCTGGAGATCCTGGGCGTCGAGGTCCGTATCGTTTTCCACCCCTTTGGCGGCTTTTTTCTGCTCCAGCAGCTGCTCGAAGGG
Organism: Candidatus Binatota bacterium; assembly: GCA_011523315.1. Taxonomy (GTDB): domain Bacteria; phylum Desulfobacterota; class Binatia; order Bin18; family Bin18; genus JAAXHF01. The sequence goes on along the minus strand of WTHE01000585.1, from coordinate 8,034 downwards.
ATCGACTGCGGTCTGGGTTTCTGGCTTGAGACCCAGCACCACGTCGCCGTACATCTGCACGAAGCGCCGATAACAATCGTAGGCAAAGCGCGCATCGCCGGACTGCCGAATCACGCCCTGGACCGTGGTGTCATTGAGTCCGAGGTTCAACACCGTGTCCATCATGCCCGGCATGGACACCCGCGCTCCAGACCGGACGGACAACAGCAGGGGCCGCTTGGCGTCGCCAAAACGGCGCTTGATAATCCGCTCAATGCGCTTGAGACCGGTCCGGACCTGATTGGGCAGCTCTTCGGGATAGGTGCGCCCGTGTCCGTAATAGTAGGAGCACACCTCGGTGGTAATCGTCAGACCGGGTGGGACGGGCAAGCCTAATCCGGCCACCTCGGCCAGGTTGGCCCCTTTCCCGCCCAGCAGCCAACTGAGGCTGGCTTTGCCGTCGGCCTTGCCGCCTCCGAATGAATACACATAACGCTTCTCGCGGGGTTTTTTGATCCTGCCGTTCGGCCTCGGAGTGTCCATGCCGGTCTCCTGTTCCGCTCGCGATACGCTCGGCGGCGTGTGGCGCCGTTCCGGCGCCGCCCGGAGCGATTGTGTCAAGAGAACAAACGAACACCCTAGCATCCGGCCTGGGGAGGGTCAATTTCTGGGCGGCTCGGGTGCACCGGCTTCAGGGCGCATGCCCCACGCCCCCACCTGCTCCAGAAAAGCGAGTGATTTCAGCGGTCTGGTCAGGTGTTGGGACAGCAGGCGGGTGACCAGCGCCGGCACTTCCTGCCTGGTCCGTGGCGATATCCCGACCGGCGGATCGTGATACGCCCGTAAGACGGCGACGGTTTGCGGAGACAGCCGCAACAGCGTTCCGCCCTGACCATGACAGCCCGGGCACAGCAGCCCGCCCAGCTGGGAAGACAGGGCGATGCCCGCGCCGTCTTGAGCCTGTTCGGCCAGGCTTGTCCCACACCGCTGGCAGGTGCTGAAGTCGGGCGCATAGCCAACCTGGCGCAGGATTTGCAGGGCAAACAGCGGGGCGAACAGCGGCGACAGCTCGGCCCGGACTTCGAGCGCGCTGAGCCCGTCCAGCACGAGCTGATACAGATCCTGTCCGGCCTCACGTCCGGCGGTCATCACATCCGCCAGCTCGACGATATAGCTGGCCAGGGCAAAGCGCTCCAGGTCATCGCTCGGACGCCGAAACGCCTGTATCAGTTCGGCGCCCAGCAGGAACAGCAACTCCTCGCTACGACTCGGCCGAACGCGCAGCTGAATATGGCTGAACGGCTCCAGCACATTGACGAAGCGGCGTCGCGAGCGTTTTGCGCCTTTGGCAATGGCGCTGATCTTCCCCCAATCCCGCGACAGGCAGGTCACAATCTTGTCCGATTCGGCGTGGGCACGCGTCCGCAGGACGATGGCTGGGCTGCGCTCTTCTCTCATTGTGGCTCATCTTGCTCAATCATCCGCTTGACAGTCCGCAGGCGGGTTCTTAGTTTTTCTGGACACATGATTCAGACGCTCCTTATCGGGCGTATCCTACACCATATACGAGGCGCGGCATGCAGAAAACCGACCACGACGAGAGTGAAGTGGCTGTGGAAGACAAGGACGGGCAGCAACACACCGAGGAGGCTGAGAGAGCGGCCCAGCAGGCGCCAGCGCCTGATGCGGCTCAAACAGAGGCCGAGGCCCAGCAGGTTGACCCGACCGCAGCCGACGACCGCGCCGCACTCCAGGCCGAATTTCAGGCCGAGTTTCAGGCAGAACTTGGGCAGAAAGAGGCCGAAGCCAGGGCAAACTATGAGCTTTTTCTGCGTGAGCGAGCCGAACTGGAGAATTTCAAACGCCGTATGCAACGGGACAAAGCCGAGGCCCTGCGGTTTGCCAACGAGCCGCTGGTCCGAGACTTGCTGCCGGTGGTGGATAACCTGGAACGGGCCATTGCCCACGCCCAGGGAGGTGGCAACGGCCAGCCCCTGATCGAGGGCGTACAGCTGGTCTTGCGCGCGTTTCTGGATGTTCTGGAAAAGCACGGCGTGACACGGGTGAGCGCCACAGGTGAGCCCTTTGATCCGACCCGGCATGAGGCCGTGGCCCAGGTCGAAACCGAGGAGCTGCCCCCGAATAGCGTGGCCGAGGAGCATACGCCGGGCTACAGCTTGCACAACCGTCTGCTGCGAGCCGCCATGGTCAGCGTCTCAAAAGCCCCGGCCGAGGCGACAGAGACGAAAAATGAGTCGGACGCAGCCGACGAAAAATCTGAGGACTGACGGTTGCCAAGCCGTGAGGGGGTGATTAACTAAGCTGGAGAGGTGGTGGGGAAGAGGGGGGTTTTTCGTAAGGAGACGAGGCATGGCAAAGGTAATTGGCATCGATTTAGGAACAACAAACTCGGTCGTCGCGGTCATGGAAGGCGGCGAACCGACCGTGGTCACCAATGCCGAGGGCAGCCGCATTACGCCTTCGGTAGCCGCTTTCACCGATAGCGGAGAGCGCCTCGTCGGGCAGATCGCCAGACGCCAGGCCATCACCAATCCCGAAAATACGATCTTCTCGATCAAGCGTCTCATGGGCAATCGCTACCAGGACCCGATGGTCACCAAGGCCAGAGAGGTGCTGCCCTACCACGTGACCGAGTCGGACGGCGACGCCTGGGTCGAAATCCGGGGCAAGAACTACAGTCCGCCGGAAGTCTCGGCCTTTATCTTGCAGAAGATGAAGCAGACGGCTGAGGACTACCTGGGCGAAAGCGTGACCGAGGCCGTCATCACCGTTCCGGCCTATTTTAACGACTCCCAACGCCAGGCCACAAAAGACGCCGGACGGATTGCCGGCCTGGACGTCAAACGTATCATCAACGAGCCGACCGCAGCCTCGCTGGCCTACGGTCTGGACAAGAAGACCGACGAAAAGATTGCGGTGTTCGACCTGGGCGGCGGAACGTTTGACATCTCCATCCTGGAGGTCGGCGACAGCGTGTTCGAGGTCAAATCGACCAACGGCGACACCTTTCTGGGCGGCGACGATTTTGACCAGCGGATCATCGATTATCTGGCCGACGAATTCAGGAAAGATCAGGGCGTGGATCTGCGCGACGACCGCATGGCGCTCCAGCGGCTCAAAGAGGCGGCCGAAAAGGCCAAGTGCGAGCTGTCGTCGTCCATGGAGACGGAGATCAACCTGCCGTTCATCACGGCCGACCAGAGCGGTCCCAAACATCTGACGATGAAGCTGTCGCGGGCCAAGCTTGAGGCCTTATGCGCCGACCTGCTCGACCGGCTTGAGGCGCCGTGTTTGACCGCGCTGAAGGACTCCGGCCTGTCCGCCAGCCAGATCAAGGAGGTCGTCCTGGTCGGCGGCATGACCCGTATGCCGGCCGTTCAGGAGCGGGTCAAGAAAATCTTCGGCAAAGACCCCCATAAGGGTGTCAATCCCGACGAGGTGGTGGCCATCGGTGCCGCGATTCAGGGCGCGGTTCTGACCGGCGATGTCAAAGACGTACTGCTGCTCGACGTGACCCCGCTGTCGCTGGGCATTGAGACGCTGGGCGGTGTGTTCACCCGGCTGATCGAGAAGAATACCACCATCCCAAGCAAAAAGAGCCAGGTGTTCTCCACGGCGGCCGACAGTCAGACGGCGGTGACCATCCGTGTCCACCAGGGCGAACGGGAAATGGCCAACGCCAACAAACTGCTGGGCCAGTTCGATCTGGTCGGGATTCCGTCCGCCCCGCGCGGCATACCCCAGATCGAGGTCATGTTTGATATTGACGCCAACGGCATCGTCCACGTCAACGCCAAAGATCTCGGCACCGGCAAGGAGCAGTCGATCCAGATCACGGCGTCGAGCGGCCTGTCTGAGGACGAAATCCAGCAGATGGTCAAAGACGCCGAGGCGCACGCCGACGAGGATAAACAGCGCCGGGAGCGAATCGAAGCCCGCAACCAGCTCGACTCGCTGATCTACTCCACCGAAAAGTCGCTCGCCGACCATCGGGACGACGTTGACGCCGAGGCCGCCAAGAACATCGACGCGGCCCTGGAAAAGGCCAAACAGGTCTTGGACGGCGACGATCTTGAGGCCCTCAAGGCCGCGACCGAAGAGCTGACCCAAGCCTCCCATAAGCTGGCCGAGGCGATGTATGCCCGGGCGGCCAAGGAACAGCAGCAGGCCAATGCGCAGGACGGCACGGCCGGACCGGCCGGACCCCAGGCGGGCGCGGGTGGTGGAGGCCAGACAAAAGACCGGGACAATATCGTGGACGCGGACTTCGAAGAGGTCAAATAAACGGCGGCGGACAACGCGAACAAACCGTGCCTGTACGGGCCCCCACTCCGCCGTGATAGGCGGAGTGGGGGCTTTTTATTAAGCGGGCAGAGGACGGGGTATGGCATCGAAAGCGGACTACTATGCACTGCTCGGGGTCGGTCGGGATGCGGGTGCGGACGACATCAAAAAGGCCTACCGGAAAGCCGCCTTACAGTACCACCCGGATCGCAACCCCGGAGATAAAGCCGCCGAGGAGAAGTTCAAGGAACTCTCGGAAGCCTACCAGGTCTTGAGCGATGGTGAGAAGCGCGCCCAGTATGATCGCTATGGGCACGCCGCGTTTGAGCAGGCCGGAATGGGCGGCGGCGGCTTTGATTTCAGCGGAAATTTCGAAGATATTTTCGGCGATATTTTTGGCGACTTCTTTGGCACGGGTGGCCGTGGGGGGCGTGGTCGTGCCCGCCGCGGCCAAGACCTGAGCTACAGCCTCGAGATTTCTTTTGAGGAAGCCGCCTTTGGGGCGGAAAAAACCATCTCCATCCCCCGTACCAGCGTCTGTCAGCCGTGCGGGGGGAGTGGAGCCAAACCGGGCTCCCGTCCGGCGACCTGTTCGGGCTGTCGCGGGACCGGCCAGGTCCGCTTTCAGCAGGGCTTCTTCACCATCGCCCGGACGTGTAATCAGTGCGGCGGACAGGGTTCGGTGGTGACCGACCCCTGCCCGACTTGTCACGGCGGCGGCTCGGTCCGCAAGACCTCGACCCTGCAGGTGAAGATCCCGGCCGGGGTTGATACGGGCTCGCGTCTCAAACTGCGGGGGGAGGGCGAGTACAGCCCGGCGGCCAGCGCTCCCGGAGACCTGTACGTCTTGATTCGGGTGCGTGAGCACCCGCTGTTCGAGCGGGCGAACACCGAGGTGGTGTGTGAGGTGCCGATCAACTTTCCGCAGGCCGCGCTCGGAGCGGATATCGAGGTGCCAACGCTTGAGGGCAAGCTCAAGATGAAGATTCCGGCCGGAACCCAGTCGGGCAATGTGTTTCGTCTGCGCGGCAAGGGCATTGTCGATCTGCGCGGCGGTGGCCGTGGCGATCAACTCGTGCGGGTGACGGTGGAAACGCCGCGTAAATTGACTGGCCGCCAGCGGGAGTTGCTCCAGGAGTTTGCCGAGCTTGACGGAGCGGATGGTCATCCGCAGAGCCGCGGCTTTTTTGACAAGGTCAAGGAACTCTTTGGCTGAGCCGGTTGCGGGCCGACGAGAGCAGCGCCGATGCAGATTCGCGACCTTGGGGAGTTCCCGTTCATCCGCCGTCTGCGCGGGCGCGTGGCTGCCGACCCGCGTGTCGCGCTTGGTATGGGCGACGACTGCGCGGCGCTCAGTCTGTCCGGCACGACCCTGCTGACCACCGATGCCCTGGTCGAAAACGTCCACTTCCGGCGCGAATGGACCTCCTTTGTGAGCCTGGGGGCAAAGGCGTTTGCAGTCAATGCCAGCGATATCATTGCCATGGGTGGCGAACCGACTTTCGCCCTGCTCAGCCTGAGTATGCCCCAGGATGATCGGGTCGAAGATCTCGACGCCTTCTTTGACGGTTTTCTGGCGGCGGCTGGCGAGCGACAGGTCGCCCTGATTGGCGGCAACATGAGCGCCGGGCCGTGTCTGACGGTGTCGGTCACCCTGCTTGGCCACGCGCCGCACGGGATTGTGACCCGGTCCGGGGCGCGGGTCGGTGATGACGTGTATGTCACCGGCAGCCTGGGCGACGCGGCGCTGGGTCTGCGGCTCTTCCAGGAGGGGCGGGATGACGCTATTGCCCAGGGCCCCAAAGACCGCTTTGTGTGTCCGCAACCGCGTTTTGAGGTGGCCCGAGCCATGACCGCCCAGCGCCTTGTCAGCGCCATGCTGGATGTGAGCGACGGGCTGCTCCAGGATCTGGGTCATTTGTGCGAAGAGAGCCGGGTGGGGGCACGCATCGAGGCGTCCCGGCTGCCCGTGTCTGATGCCTACCGCAGCCTGCTGGGGCCCGGAGCCTGGGATCTGGCGCTGACCGGCGGCGAAGACTATGAGCTGCTGTTCTGTGCCCCGCCCGCCCGGCGCGCTGCGCTGCGAGCCGTGGCCGAGACCTGTGGCTGTGCGGTGACCCGGATTGGAACGATTGTCCCCGAGCGGGACGGCAGCCGGGTGCTTGACACGGCCGGTGAGCCGTATCTTCCAACACAGGTCGGCCACGATCATTTCCGCCGCGCCTGATAGCCTGGATCGCTATGGATACCGCGCGTTTGCACGACTTATTGTCCCGGGTCAGCAACGGACAGGTGGCGGTTGAGCAGGCCGTCGAAGCGCTGAAAACCCTGCCCTTTGAAGACCTCGGCTTTGCCCGGGTCGACCACCACCGCCGGCTGCGCACCGGACTCCCCGAGGTCATTTTCAGTCCGGGCAAGACCGTGGACCAGATCGCGGCGATTGCCCGCCGCCTGAGCGCCGGCGGCCACCATGTGCTGATGACCCGGCTTGAGGCTGACCGGGCGGACGCGCTACGCGGCCTACTACCGGCGCTGCGCTACTACGCCGAGGGCCGGCTGGCCAGCCTCGGACAGCCGCCCAGCCCGCCGCCCGAGCAGGGCAGCCTGCTGGTCGTTGCGGCTGGGACGGCCGATTTCCCTGTTGCTGAAGAGGCGGCGGTATCGGCCGAACTGCTCGGCAACCAGGTCGAACGTCTGTACGATGTCGGAGTTGCGGGCCTGCACCGCCTGCTCGACAGCCTCGACCGGCTCCGGGCGGCCAGCGTGTTGATTGTGGTGGCCGGCATGGAAGGCGCCCTGCCGAGCGTCGTTGGCGGACTCGTCGAGCGGCCGGTCATCGCCGTGCCGACCAGCGTCGGCTATGGCGCCAGCTTTCAGGGCCTGGCCGCCCTGCTGGCCATGCTCAACTCATGCGCCAGCGGCATCACCGTGGTGAATATCGACAACGGCTTTGGCGCTGCGGCCGCGGCAACGCTGATGAATCGCCTGACGTGTCAGCCAAACCCACGGACCTGATCCAAGGCCGGGCAAAACGCGCCTTGCAGGTTGGCTCGCTGACCTCGGCGGTGGGCGGCAGCTATGCCTGGCACGCCCTCACCCGGCTGTTCCAGTCCGCAGACAAAAACGAGCAGGCCCTGTTCGCCTTGCACCTCAAGAATGCGCTGCGTGTTGTCGAGCGTTCGCGCGACCTGCGCGGGGCGTTCATGAAGCTCGTCCAGATGCTCAGCATGCGTGGCGACCTGCTGCCGTCTGAAGTGATTGACGTCCTGTCGGTTGTCCAGTCGTCTCTTCCGCCAATGGACTACGCCCTCATCCGCGAGCAGCTTAAGACAGAACTCGGGGCCTGGCCCGAGCAGCTGTTCACCCACTTCGAGCCCGAGGCGTTTGCCGCCGCTTCGCTCGGTCAGGTCCATCGGGCGAGGCTCAGGAACGGCCGGCAGGTGGTCGTCAAAATCCAGTATCCCGGCGTGGATAAGACCGTTGAACAAGACCTCAAAAACATGCAGGCGCTGCTCCGGGTGTTGACCCTGCTGACCCGCGATGTCCTGCGCCAGCCGTTTGAGATGGATGAAATCTACGCCGAGATGGCGGCGCGGCTGCACGAAGAGCTTGATTATGTGCACGAAGCCGAGAACATCAGGCGCTTCCGGCGCCTGTTTGACGATGACGACGAGCTGATCATCCCCCGGGTGTTCCCCAAGTTTTCGTCCCGCCGGGTGCTGACCATGGACTATGTGGACGGCTATACGT
>WTHE01000662.1 GCA_011523315.1 Candidatus Binatota bacterium | reverse complement strand
CAGGTTACGCCTACGGCTAACCTGACCTACACGGCTACACATAATGGTGAATTGCGCTAGACCTCCAGACCGACCGAACGCATCAGTGCCAGGGCGTTGCTCTTAGCGACCACGCCTGGGCGCATCCGATAATCAAAACGCAGCTGGCCATCCTCGAAATAATCCTCAAAGCACACATTTGCGGCTCGGGGAGCGAGAGCGGTGGCCACATCGGCCAGCGCCAGGTCATGGGTGGTCACCAGGCCGACCGCGTTGCGCGTGAGCAGACTGCGGACCACGGCTTCGGCGCCGCTGCGCCGGTCGTGAGAGTTTGTGCCGTGTAGCAGCTCGTCCAGCAGAAACAGGACCGGCACGTCTGCCCGGGTCAGGTCCACAATCTGACTCAGCCGCAGAATTTCGGCGTAGAAGCGTGAGCTGCCGGCCTGCAGCGAGTCCTGAATGCGCAGGCAGGCACCCGGCATCAGCAACGACAGGCGCAGAGATGCGGCTCGAACCGGCGCGCCGGCCAGGGCCAGAACCGTATTCGTCCCGACCGTTCTGAGCAGGGTGCTCTTGCCCGACATGTTCGATCCGCTGACGACGAGCACCCGGAGCGGGTCGCCCAGCCGGACATCATTTCTGACACAGTCGGCCTCGGGCAGCAGCGGGTGGCCCAGCCGCATGCCCTCGAAGTACGGTCCCGCCGACACAAGCTCCGCAAACGGGTCGGCCGGATGCTCGTAGGCATAGCCGGCCAGGGCAGACAGCGCCTCAAACTCGCCAAGCACCGACAGCCACGTTGCGATATTCTGGCCGGACGTGCCGCGCCAGGCTTCAATCGCCAGCCCCACCTGGGTGGTCCACAGCACGAGCGCGGCGAGTGGGGCAAAAAGCTGATTTTTGCGCGATTCGAGCAGGGCGATCAGCCGCCGAAGCTGAGCGATCTGGCGAGATGGGGGCCGCACGCCGTGCGTCAGTCGGTCGTGCAGCGCCCTCAGGCGCGGGCTGCTGAAGCGCTGGGTCTCAAGGCAGGCCAGCATATCCGACAGCACCGACAAGTCGTGGAGCAGGCGTTCGACACCGGCCACAGCTCGCTTGACCTGAGACCGCAGTCCAAGCGCATAGGCTCCGGCCAGGCTGGCCGCAATGAGAAAGGGCAGGACTCCCCAATACGCCAGCTGCCAGCCGACCAGACACACGACCGAGCCAGCCGCCAGAGCCGCAGCCAGTCCACGCGCCCGGGCTATCTGCGCCAGGCTCAGCTTCTGTCCCGCATTCTCCTGCCCGGCAATGCTGACCAGCACATCCGGGTCAGTACCGGCCCGCACGTCTGCGCCACGCAGGGCCAGCTCTTCGCGGAGGTCGAGTGTGGGCCGAAGCTCCTCAACCGCAGCCTGGCGGGCCTGAATCTCCTGCGCTTGGGCCGGCGTCTGCAACCAGGCTGCCAGCGTCCGCTCTCCGCCCCGCGTCCGAGCCGTACACAGCAGCTCGAACACCGACCCGGGTCCGAACAGGTCGAGGTCCGCCGCGTAGGGATGGTCTTCTTCAAGCAAGTCCAGACCGGCTTCCCCACCGCCCGCCCAGCGGTTCTCCAGTCGAGCCAAGCCCCGGTCGTAGAAGGCGACGCTGCGCTCGGCCAGACGCAGCCGGCGTCTGAACCGTTCGTGCACCACCACCAGCCCGACGAACGCCAGGGCCGGCCCGGTCAGCCACCACCACGACAGCAGCCCCGGACGGCAGGCGAACCAGCCCAGCCCAGCGCCCACCAGGAACACCACCAGTCGCGCCGTCCCCGTCCGCCGATCATAGCCGCTGAAACGTTCGACAAGCGTCCGCCGGGCGTGCAGCCGGCGGGTGTACTCGGCGTGCGCCTCAGAAACGGGGGAACAGGGTGTGTCTTTCAAAACCAGCTCTCACTGAACAGATTGTCCGAACGCCGGCCGCTCGCCGGTCGCTCATCTAGCGGAAGACTCCAAAGTACCACGCGATAACCGCCTCTCCAAAAAAGACATAGCCCAGCGCGCCCCACGCCAGGAAGGGGCCAAAGGGCAGGGCCAGCTTGGTGTCGCTGTGCTGACGAATAATCGTGCCAATCCCGACCGCCGAACCGAGAAATGAGGCCAGCAGCAGGGTGAAC
>WTHE01000642.1 GCA_011523315.1 Candidatus Binatota bacterium | reverse complement strand
GAACAGACACCCCCGGTGGCGGGCGGGCTGCGGGCTGGCGGCGCTCAGCCTCGTCCTGCTGTCCGCCCCGTCTGCCGGGGCTCAGACGGCCAAGCTGTATCTGGACTCTGCGGTCGCGGCCATGGGCGGGATTGAGGCGCTGCTGGCGCTTCAGACGCAGCACATCCGGGCCTGCGGAGAAAACTTCGATCCTGCCCAGGCGATTCGTCCCGGTGCCGCCGCGCCCACGGTGTCGCGCTTCTGCTACCGCCTGCTGCGCGATTTTGGCGGCGGCCGCTATCGCTATGAGTGGCAGCGCGACACTGTGTTCCCCATTCCGGCCCGGTCGGTGTATACCGAAATCAGTGACGGCTATAGCGGCATCATTCGTGGCGCCGACGGCCTGCGCAGTCCCCACCGGCGGGCGGCCTCGGCCGCTCGGATTGCCATGCGCAAAAAAGAGTTGGGCCGCTCACCGGTCTCGGTGCTGCTGACGGCCCTGTCCCGGCAGACCTCGCTGCTGCGCCTCCGCGACCAATTCATCCGTGACCGCCGGCACTATGTGATCGCCTACGATGACGGCGGAAACTCGGTGATTATCGCCCTCGACGCCCAGACCCGCCTGCTGAGCAGAGTCCAGTTTCTCGAAGACGACCCCTTGTACGGTGACAGCCACAACGAACGCTTCTTCTCCGACTGGCGGCGGGTGGGGGATATCACGATGCCGTTTTCGTCGCTGTGGCGGGTGAACGGCCGGCGCATCATGACCGAACGGGTCGAGTCGATTGAGAACAATGTGCCGCTGGCAGAGGCAGACTTCGCCCTGCCGGCGTCCGTTGTCCGGGCCGATAACGGCAGCCCGGCTCGGGGCGAGCTGAGTTCGCAGTGGCTGCTGCGACGGATCGCCCTGGCCGACCCGGTGGACGAAGAGCAGACTCGGATTCGGATGGTTGATGTCGCCCCGGGCGTGGTGCAGGTCACCGGCGGCAGCCATCACAGCCTGGGCATCGCCCTGGCCGACCACGTCATCGTTGTTGAAGCGCCGCTGTACGAGGCGCGTTCGCTGCGGGTGATCGACAGCCTGGAGCGCCGCTTTCCCGGCAAACCGCTGCGGACGGTCATTAACACCCATTTTCATGACGACCACGCCGGCGGGCTGCGGACCTATGTCGCAGCCGGCCTCAGTCTCGTCACCAGCCAGGCCAACGTCGTGTTTTTACAGCAGGTTTTAGACGCCCCGCACACCGTCAGGCCTGATCGTTTGCAGCGTTATCCCAGGCCGGCGGTGATTGACAGCGTTGGACAGGACAAGAAGGTCCTGACCGACGGGCGACGGACGGTCGAGATCTATCCGGTCGAAAACTCGCACGCCGAGGGGATGCTGATGGTGTTTCTGCCTCAGGACAAGCTGCTGTTTGTGGCGGATCTCTTCTCGCCCGGCGCTCCGCGTCAGGTGCGAGCCTGGAACCGGGAGCTGGTGGCGGCGATTGAGGCCTACGGTCTTGAGGTCGAGTGGCTGGTCGGGAGCCAGGGCGGTCTGACCCCCATCGGCGAGGTCTACCGGGCGGCGTATGACTGAGCACGCGTCTTGGATGGCCCTGGCGCTCGACCAGGCTCGGCGCGCCGCACAGGCGGGCGAGGTGCCGGTCGGCGCGCTGCTCGTGCGGGACGACCGGTGTCTGGGGCAGGGACACAACCAGCCGATCAGCCGCCACGATCCAACCGCCCACGCCGAAATTCAGGCCGTGCGTGAAGCCGCGCGCACGGTCGGCAATTACCGGCTGGTCGGGGCGACCCTGTACGTCACCCTTGAGCCGTGTGTGATGTGCATGGGTGCGCTCATTCAGGCTCGGGTGGAGCGGCTGGTCTTTGGCTGTCCCGACCCCAGGGCCGGGGCTGCCGGTTCGGTGTATGACTTGGCTCACGATACGCGCCTCAACCACCGGATTGAGGTCGTGGCCGGGGTGCGGGCCGATGAGGCGCGCGCCCTGTTGCAAGGCTTTTTTCAGGCCAGACGAAAGGCCGGCGGAGGTTAGAGGGCGGGCTGCGGCCTTTACGCATACGTCAGAAATGCCGTATAGTGGCTGGTGCAGCCGCGCGGAGAGATGGCAGAGTCCGGTTGATCGCGCACGACTCGAA
>WTHE01000305.1:8816-10243 GCA_011523315.1 Candidatus Binatota bacterium | reverse complement strand
GTCAAACTGTTTAGCGATTGTTTTTTTCATACATCAGCGCCTCGTTTTTCCATCATCCGCAGGCTAGCGCTCATGTCCAAATTCAGGCACAGTGCGCCGCATGAAGGCATCAAACAAGGGAACGGTAAAAGTCAGGTAGCCGTGAGAGGGGCTGTAGATCATGCCCTTGTTCATGAGTTTGGCAGGGGGTTTTTACGGGGTCCGTGGCTATTTTCTATCTTTTTATACCCATTTCTACCATAGTCTAATGGTGTCTATCGAAAATTGGATAGATTTTGGTAGATTTCCCTAAAAACAATCATAAGTACCTGGAAATAAAGAGGATTCGGGGTCCCGTTTGCCCCTCGGTAGCCAAGACGTTCATACCCCGATCTTCTCCAGAATCTGCCTCAATGCAACGTCCGTTTCGCGTGCCTCGGCTGCGATGGCGTCGAGGTCGGCCACGATCTCGGCCCTGTCCACGATGTGGCTGAACCTGTCCTCTTCCTTCCAGCCCAGGAAGGTCGAGGCGACACGCTCGATCTCGTCTTCGGGAATGTAGTTCTTGGGGTCGCCCTTGGCAAAGACCTGCGAGGCGTTGACCAGCAACAGCTTGTCCTGCGCCCCGCGAATGCTGCACGCCGCATCTCACAGCCAGGATTCGAGCGACTTTGCGTTTGTGTTGTTTTCTATCGTGAACTTCTGCCAACGGTTTGCTGTTCGGAGCTGTGGACGTGACCCTCTCTTCTGCTGCAGGCGGCTCAGACAACATTCAACATCTTATTGGCGTAGTCTTTCCCACAAGTCGGAGGGGGCAGCGGCTTGCCATCCTGCCGATAGAGGGCAACCGTTTCTTCAACAATCTCACATAATTCGGCAAAGACGGCCTTTTCATCCTCTCCGTGGCACCCGCCGTAGAACAGGCCCGGGCAGCTTCCGACAAAACACTGATCTTCGTCTGACCATTCGACAATCTTCACGTATCGGTCACTTGCTCTCATTGTTCGGTCTCTGATCAATTCTCTGATTTTTCGCGGCATTCGGGTTGTAACGATTCCTTAGCAAGAATCCGCTTGCCGGCAATAGCCCGGCTGGAATCGAATTCGTACACCACCGGAACCGCAGTGGCCAGTTCGAGCCCCACAAGTTGGGCCGGTGTCAGCTTCTCCAGCCGCATGATGATCGCCCGCAGCGGATGCTCATGGGCCACGATCAGGACATTCTTGCCCGCGCCGAGTTGGGGTGCGACCTCAGCCTCAAAGTAGGGCAGCAGCCGGGCGGCCACGTCCTGGAGGCTCTCGCCGCCGGGCGGGCCGTCGGCATAACTCCGCCGCCAGCGATGGACCTGACCGCCGCCGTAGATGCGGGCCGCCTCGGCCTTGTCCAGGCCTTGCAGGCGGCCGTAGTCGCGCTCGTTGAGCAGCGGGCTGCGGTTCGGAGGAAGGTCC
>WTHE01000305.1:6142-8716 GCA_011523315.1 Candidatus Binatota bacterium | reverse complement strand
GATAGTCTGGATCTCGCCGGTGTAAATCGTGTGGTCGCCACCCTCGTAGCCGGCGGCCACCCGGCATTCGAGGTGGGCCAGGGCGCCGTCGAGCAGCGGCACGCCAAGCCCGCCCAGGGTGTAGGATACCCCTTCAAACTTCTCAATGCCTTTGGTGGCAAAGCGGGTCGAGAGTTCTTCCTGTTCAAGCGACAGGAAGTTGACCGCAAAGACTCTGGAGTCCTCGAAACAGGCGTAGCAGTCGACGGTTTTGTCAATGCAGACCAGCAGCAGCGGGGGGTCGAGCGACAGCGAGCTGAAGGCGTTAGCGGTCAGGCCGAAGGGTTTGTCGGTTTTGTCCTTGGTGGTAATGACGGTCACGCCGGTGGCAAAGTGCCCCATGACGTTGCGCAGCTCGCGTGGATCAATAGCCATGCCGCCCTCCTGGGTGAGTGGTCTTGTCCCCTGACTGCTACCAGAGGCGCTATGGCGCGTCAATTGCGGCCGGGTCGGTCAGGGACGGGCTGAGGATTGTACGGGCGAGGTCTTTATCGCAGCTCGGCGCCTGACCGAAAACCTTCTCCCAGACCGGCGCGGTTTCCATGCACATATACACGGGCACGCTGGGGGCGGCGCGTCTGAGCCAGCGGCTGAGGGTCCGATACATCTTGACCCGCCGGGGCTGGAAGGTGCGCCATTTGCCGTCGGCGCAGCGCACCTGCTCGCCGGACAGCAGACGGGTATGCGGGAAGCGACGGCGCATGGTGGCGCGCAGGGCGGGGGTGAGGCGCAGGCTGCCCAGGCTGAGCCAGGCAACGTGGCGCGGGTCGATAGCAGAAAAGAGACGTTCGATGGTCCGGCCATAGCCGGCCTGCCAGTCGGGATACTCGATCAGCGGATCGAAATGAAAACCGAGCCGATAGCCGGCCCGCGCGACGTGGCGGGCCGCGTCGAGGCGTTCGGCAAACGAGGCCGTGCCGTGTTCTTCGGCCTCGGCAATCTCGGCCGGCGTGATCGTCCACGACACTACGGTGCGTCCCTGGGAGTCGAGTTCGAGCAGACCCTCGACGCAGTCGGTCTTGGTTTTGAGTTCGAGCACGGCATTGTCACGCTGGGCAAAAAACGGCACCAACTCGGCCGAAAAGCCGAGCAGCGGGTCGAGGGCCAGGCTGTCGGACAGTTCCCCGGTCCCGATGCGGAACTGCTTCCAGGGCTGACGGTCAACCACGGCCGCCAGCTCGCCGAGCAGCTCGTCCACATTGGTATAGACGGTCAGCAGCGGGTTGTTGGCCAGATAGTCCTGGAGAAAGCAGTAGCTACAGTCCATCGGGCAGTTCGAGATCAGGCTGACGACCAGATAGTTGCAACACACCAGACCGGGCGTGCCGGCCGGGCAGTGTTCGAGAAAACGGGAGCGGTTGCGGGTGAACAGGAGCGTTTTTTTGCCGGCGCCGAAGGGGTCCGCCAGCCCCCCGGCAGGAGGCCGGAAGCCCCGGTCTACGAGTCGGACCGGCAGCTGGGGCAGGCGTTGCAGCGCGCGTTGGACAACCGGCGCGTTTTCTTCTCCCCGTTCGATCAGAATGTTCTGCGGTTGATAGCGGTGCATGGCGGAGGCGCAGCATAAAACGTCGGGCCGGGAACGTCAAACGCCTCAGGCCTCGTCAAGGAGATCGAACAGGCGCTGGAATGTCCCGTCGGTGAGGCGCTGCCGGATGCGAGCCACGACGGCGTCGAGGTCTTTCGTGCTCTTGACCCGGACTTCGAGGGTCACCTCGTCACCCTCAAAGGCGGGCGGAAAGGCGACCCGGACCCGGGGGCCGAGGGCGAGCGCTTTGACGCAGGTCTGCAACTCGTGTTCCAAGCGGGCGATCTCCGGGTAGCGCAGCCTGCGCAGCGCGTCCTTGACCGCTTTGAGCTTATCGTTTCGGGAGCGCCCGAGCTTGAGGGCGCGTCGGACGGCCGGCTGCTGCAAGACCGCCGCAATACTCCCCCCGTCACGCAGCACGATCTCTTCCAGCCAGTCCAGAAAGTCGCGCAGGTGATTCTCGCCCAGCCGGAGTTCCTGGGCCACCGTCAGCAGGGCCTGTCGGTCTGTTGCCTGCCAGGCCTGCCAGCGGGCCAGCGTGGCTTGGCTCAGGCGTTTTTGCTCGGCGTAGAGGCCGACAGAGGAAATTGGCATGCCTAGAGGGACTCCAGCGCGGCGTCCGCTGACGCGGCGTCGGCATAGCGCGCCGCCAGCCGCAGGTACTCGGCTCCCGTCCGGCCCCGTTTTCTGGCGCCGCGGGCCAGCACCGCGCATTTTTTCTGCAACACCGCGACCGCCAGCCGCCGCTGTTCCGGCGACGGGACACCGGAGTCGAGCAGTTTTTGCAAGGATCGCACCCGAAACCGGTCCATGCCCCAGAAGCGTCGGGAGAGCTGGTCCGGGTGTCCGCCGCGCTTGATGACCAGGGCCGTGTCGAGCAGATGGATGGGTTCGGTCGCTCCAATCCGCAGCCACAGGTCGTAGTCTTCACACGCCGGCAGCTGCGGGTCGAAGCCGCCGACCCGGTCAAACAGCGTGCGGCGCAGCATCACGGCCGAGGGGCTGACCAG
>WTHE01000305.1:0-6042 GCA_011523315.1 Candidatus Binatota bacterium | reverse complement strand
CGCCGACCCGGTCAAACAGCGTGCGGCGCAGCATCACGGCCGAGGGGCTGACCAGGCAGCGCTCCAGGCTGCGGGCGAACATATCGCCGCCCGTCTTGCGGTGCTTGGCGTGCGGATTGACCCGGACGCCGCGGCGCAGCCAGATTTCCTCGGTCTGACAGATGGACGCCCGGGGATGCGCCGCAAAGAAGGCCAGCTGGCGCGCCAGTTTGGACGGCTGCCACACGTCGTCCGAATCCAGGAAGGCCAGATAGGAGCCGCTGCTGAGGGTGACGCCGGTGTTGCGCGCGACCGACACGCCCCCGTTGGCCTGATAGACGTAGCGCAGACGCGGACACACCGGCGTAAATTCATCCACCAGCGTCCCGGTCCCGTCATCCGAGCCGTCATCAACCACAATCAACTCAAAGTCCCGGCAGGTCTGGGCCGCGACCGAGGCGATGGCTTCCCGCACCCAGTCCCGCCGGTTATGGGTGGGAATGATGACCGACACGCTGGGCATGGCGGCACCTCTCAGCGGCCCATGGACGCTGACCTCTTCTTGACGAGGCGGCCGTCAGCGTCCCCAGTGTCGGCAAACGCCTCCAGGGCGGCCCACAGCTCGTCTTTGCCGGTGCCGTCCTGGGCCGAAAACAGCAGCGGCGGATAGCCGTTGAGCCGTTTGCCCAGGGCCTGACGCTGGCGCGCACGCTGGGCGCGCTTGAGTTTGTCACACTTGGTCGCCACGACCACAAAGGGCCGCCGGTGATGGGCCAGGAACTCACACAGGGCGTACTCCTCATCCTCCGGGCCGCGGCGCACATCGACGATGATGACCACCCCGCACAGATTGGCGGCATGGGCCAAATAGTCCTCAATCAGCAGCTGCCAGGCGCGGCGGTCTTTCTTCGATACCCTGGCATAGCCATAGCCGGGCAGATCGACAAAGGTCAGGGCGCGGTTGACGACAAAGAAGTTCAGCTGCTGGGTGCGGCCCGGAGTGCCGCTGGTGCGAGCAATCTTGCGGTTGAGCAGGCGGTTGATCAGCGAGGATTTGCCGACGTTGGAGCGACCGGCAAACGCAATCTCGGGGTAGGGCAGCACCGGAGTCTGACCCGGTCTGGCCGCCGCCCCGACAAATTCAACGCCTGAGACTTTCATGTGGTGTTGGGCTTAGCCGGCTTGACCGGCCCGCGCAAGTCCTGCCGGGTTTCACCAGCGGCGCCGCGCTTCCCCCTTCCTTCCCTCCCGCTTTTGCGCTACTGAGGAGCACAACGCCACAGGATGAGTGTCTGCCATGAATCAATTCTCCGGGCTGCTGATCACCGCCCTGTCCGTCCTCACCGCCGCGATTGTTTCGGGGCTGCGCCTCAAACCGTATATCGACGCCGGGGCGGCGCGTACGCCGGCCTCGTTCATGCTGTATCCGGTCCTCATTACGCTGGCCATCACCGTACCGGTCGTCTTCCTGCTGCGCAAAGTCCAGGGCAAGAAAGATATCGACATCGGTCCGATCCAGTTCAACGACCGGATGCCGTTTATTGCCCTCGGGTGTATCGTCTACGCGGTGATTTCGCTGGCCTTTTTCTACGATCCGGCCCCGGTTCCGAGCGGTGTTCCGTCCCCCCAGCAGCAGCGCCAGCCTGAACCGCGACCCGAGCCGGCGGAGCAGCCGTTCAAGATCACATTTCCGGCGTCCCGTTCGCGGTGAGGGAGCCCGGGAATGGAGGCCCCGCAGCTGACCGATCCCTTTGCCATCCTGCTCGGGTTGCGGATAGACGAGGTCCGCCCCGACTTCTGTCGCATGTGCCTGCCGTTTCGGCCCGCCGTGCGGACGGCGGGAGAGACGGTCCACGGCGGCGCTCTGGCGACCCTGATCGATAGCGCCGGGGTGGTCGCCGCCTGGTCAAACGTCACCGACGCGCCGAGCCGGGGGGCCACGGCCAACCTGAGCGTCAGCTTCATGGCTGCGGCCCAGGCCATTGATGTGTTTGCCGAGGCGCGGGTCATCCGTCGCGGCCGCAGCCTGGTGTTTGTCGATATTGACGTCACCGACGCCCGCGGCCAGCCGGTCGCCAAGGGCCTGCTGACGTATAAGCTGGGCTATGGCTGAGCCCCTGAGTCCCGCTCTTTCCAAGCCCCAGGCTTTGGGTTAGATATACGCGATGGCACTACCGCTTCCGGGAAACTGGCGCCCTCAGCCTCCGCTCACGGAACCACTGCCGCTTCCAGCCCAGCCCATTCCTCAGCGACGGCTGCCGATTCTGCCCCTCCTGTTGTTTGTCACAACCCTGGTCACCACCACCTTTGCCGGCGCCTTTCAGCGCGGTGTGGACCCGCTCGTTGACCCTGGTGCGATTGTCCTCGGCCTGCCTTTTGCCCTGACCCTGATGGCCATCCTGCTGTGTCACGAGATGGGTCATTACTGCTTTGCCCGCTTCCACGGCGTGTGGGCCAGCCTGCCGTATTTTTTGCCGGCGCCGCCGTATCTGTTCCCGATCGGCACTTTTGGCGCCTTCATCCGTATGAAATCCCCCCCGCTTGATCGGCGGGCGCTGTTCGATGTGGGGGCGGCCGGTCCGTGGGCCGGGGTGTGCGTGGCGATTCCGGCGGTCGTGGTCGGCCTGTCGCTGTCCGAGGTGCGTCCCCTGTCTCCCTTTGAGGGCGGAGTCATTCTGGGCGATTCGCTGCTGTTCTCGGCCCTGACCCACCTCGTCCTCGGCGGTGAGGCCGAGCGGATGAGCATCATTCTGCATCCGGTGGCGCTGGCCGGCTGGTTTGGCCTGTTCGTCACCTGTCTCAACCTGTTACCGGTCGGTCAGCTGGACGGCGGCCATGTCATGTACTCGCTGTTCGGTCACGGCCATCGCTGGATTGCGCGCGCCTTCCTGGTCGTCATTTTTGTGCTGGGCTACCAGTACTGGTTTGGCTGGTTTGTGTGGCTGGTGTTGCTTTTTTTCCTGGGCATCAACCATCCCCCGACCCGTGACGTGTTGTCGTCACTCGATGTGCGCCGGAAAATCTACGCCTGGTGTACGGTCGGTCTGTTCGGGCTGACCTTCATGCCGGTGCCGCTGCGCATTGCCGAACCGGAACCGCTGCCCGGCGGAGAGGTGACACCGATTGCCTACCAGGTGGCGCAGCCCAGCCCGCTGAGCAACCACGACTCCTCCATCACGGTCGCTGTGGCTGAGACGGCCGGTCCCGGCCGGCCCCGGTCCGCCGGGCTACGCTTCGTGTACCGACCATGAGCGAGCGGCTGTCGTGGGATGACTACTTTCTCAACATCACCCGTCAGGTTGCGGAACGCTCGACGTGTACCCGGGCCAAGGTCGGGGCGGTGATCGTACGCGAACGCAGCATTCTGGCCTCGGGCTATAACGGCGCGCCGTCGGGTTTGCCCCACTGCACCGAGGTCGGCTGTCTGATCTATGAGTCGCGCACTCCGGACGGGCGGGTCGAGGAGAACTGCTACCGGACGATTCATGCCGAGATCAACGCCATCGCCCAGGCGGCCAAGAACGGGGTGAGCATTCGGGACGCGGATATGTATGTCACCCATACCCCGTGCATCCACTGTCTCAAGGTCTTGATCAACACCGGCATCAGGCGGGTGTTCTACGACCGGGCCTACAAATTGGAGACGGTCCGCCAGCTGCTCGAAGGCTCGGACATTCAGCTTCTCCAGATCGGGTCCGGGTCCGCCGAGGAAAAATAGTCCGACTACTGCTCGGTCGCCGTCGGGTCGGCGGCTTGCTCGGAGGTGGCCGGAGCGACCGGCTGCTCGTAGCGACCGAACTGGTTGGCGGCGGCCAGCAGCACGACGGTCAGGACCAGCACGGCGATGAGGACGTCCAGGACGCTGATGCCCCGGGCACATGCGCCGAGCGGCGCCAAAGAACGACAGAACACGCGACGGAGTATTGACATGGTGATGATCCCTTATCCTGCTCAGTCCAGCCTGATTGGTCAAGAGTAGAGCGACGCTTCACCCGGTGGCCGGCGTTTCCAGCGCTTATGGATCCACAGCCAGTGGTCGGGGTACTGCTCGACGACGCGCTGAAACACGGCGGTAAATTTTGCCGTGGTGGCCTCCAGGTCGGCCGCCTGGTCGCCGGTACGGACGGGCTCGACCGGCGGCAGAATGACGACCCGATGCCGCCAGGAACCCTGCTCACGGACCAGAAAGGCCGGGATGACCGGAACGTTGGTGGCCAGGGCCAGGCCGGCCAGGCCGGTTGAGGTCGAAGCCTGATGGCCAAAAAAGGGCACGAAGACGCCCATGCGTCCGGAGGCGTTCTGATCGACGGCCGCCACCACGACCCCTTTGTTACGAATGGCGCGAAAGACTTCCATCCCGGCGGTGGTCTTCCGAATGACGGCATTCCCGCTGAGGCGACGCTGGGCAACGATGAGATCATCCACAAACGGATTGCGCAGCCGCCGGTGGATAATATGCACCGGGAAGCCGTAACAGGCGTGGGCATGGGCCAGGAGTTCCCAGTTGCCGAAATGTCCGGTCAGGATCAGCGCGCCGGTGTGCCGGTATTTTTCGACCAGGCCGTGCCATTGGTCGCGGTCGGCAAAGCAAACGCGCTCGGCGATAGTGTCCGGGGTGAGGGTGTGGAGATGGCAGAACTCCGCCATCAAGCGCCCGAGGTTGAGCCAGCTGTCGCGTAGAATCCGGGTCCGCTCAGCCGGCTTCTTGTCGGGAAAAGCCAGGGCCAGATTGGTCAGCCCGACCCGTCGGTGGGGCCGGTCCAGCCAGTACAGCAGCCGCCCGATAGTCTCGCCAAGGCGGAAGGCCAGGGGAAACGGCAGCGTTTGAAAAAAGAAGACAACGCCCCGCAGCAGACCGTGCTCACAGCGGGCCAGCAGCCGGTTCTTTTGACGGGCGGGGCGGATGATCTTTTTCTTGCGTTCAGAGGCGTGGGCGTGGGGCATTGGGGGGCATCAATGGGGTTCAGCCTGACCGTTTGGATCAGGGCAGAGGATGAACCACATTGTCGGAGAAGGAAAAGCCGAAGGCTTCGCGCTCTTTGGCCTCAAGGTCGGCAAATACCTCACGGTCGATGGCCCGGTAGCGCTCGAGGCTGGCCAGCGCCTTTTCCGGTCCGCCGTTGGCTGCGGCCAACTCGTTGAGTTTGCCCTTGATCCAGCCGATATGCCACTTCTCGTCCTTGGTCACTTCGTGGAGGATGTGCAGGGTTTGCGGATCGACATCCGGTCGCTGGGCGTGTGTGAGATAGCGCCGTTGCGCCCGCTCTTCCACGACAACCGTGAGGGCAAACAGATCAACCAGGCTCTTGGGAATGCCGACCGAGCGGCCGATCCGGGTCTGATAGCCGTCGTCAATCGGCACTGGGGTACACCCCAGGTCGGCAATATGCTTGGTCCACAGCCACACGTGGCGCGTTTCGTCGGCCAAGTGCAGGGACAGCTTGGTCTGGGTCTCGGGATCGTCAACGCGCATGATTAGCTTGAGCAGCAGGCTCGCACCGCGCAGCTCGGCGTCACGGTAATAGCTGAACAGATGAATCATTCGCGGATCCACTGGCGTCACTCTTGTATCCTCCGCTACGTGCAGCCTGGTATCCGGAGCCTGCGCTCCAGCCAGGGGTGTTCTTCGGTATAGAGCAAGCGTCGGACAAAAGCAATGACCTCGGCTCTTGACTCATGCGTCTAAACATTGGCAAATACTGCTGTTTTTTCTTTACCATGCAGACGCCGCAAAATACCAAAAAATACCAAGCCGTGGCCGGGGGCTGCCAGCTCGACCGACACCTGGAAAAGGGGGCCGGGGACGACGTGATGCCGAGGCGCACGGGCAGGAGTTGGTGGCTGGTGGTCGGGCTGGTGGTCGGGCTGCTCGGCTGCGAGCAGCGGGACACCCGGGTGCTGGTCGGCCAACCTGCCCGCCCCTACCATCTGGAGCTGAGGCTTGAGCCGGCCGCCCCGCGCGCCGGTCAGGAAACGCAGCTGCGCTTTCGTCTGTTGGATGCGGCCGGAGGGCAGGCGCTCGACCCGCTACAAATTCTGCACGAGCGAGCCCTGCATACGTTC
>WTHE01000185.1 GCA_011523315.1 Candidatus Binatota bacterium | reverse complement strand
TTCAGCTCACGGACTGCTCCGCATCGCTTCGGCGGGGCGGTGGATCGGACAGGTGTTTTCGCGGTCTGCCAGATCGAAGCAAAAGAGGAACTTCGCAAACCCGCACAGCACGGCCATCGTCATCCCGAGCTCGAAAATCTCTCCGTCGCTGAAATACGCGGCAAGCTCGTGATGCAGCTCCTCGGTCATATATCCGTGGAGGTTGGTGAGCACCATCTGCTCGCACAGCCTCAGCACGGCGCGGTCGCGCGGCGAAAACACCGCGTTGTCGATATCGTCCGGCAGGGCGTCAATCTGCTCTTTGGTCAGGCCAGCCTGTCTCGCCGAGACAGTGTTGACCCTGTTTCATAAAAAGCAGCCGTGGGTCTTCGAGAGTTTGAGACGCAGCAGCTCCTTGGTGCGCACATCGACGCGGCCCTCATAGAACACCCGCTTGTAGAAGCTGTTGAAGTACCAGTCGAGCAGTTCGGGCGCGTTGGCGCCAACCTCGATAAGCCGCGCGTCACCGGCCTCGCGCAGACATTCGTCGTACAGCCCGGTCAGGTCGGACGGGAGTTCCTCACGGGTAAGGCGTTTCATTGCACACATGCCGTTGCTCCTTTGCGGGGTTCTCAGCAGATTGCTGCGCTGATACACACGACGCGAACGAATCCGCCGGCTACGGCTTGCTCTTCAGCCAGCCCAACAGCTCCGCATCAAAGAGTCCTGCCTCCTCGAACTGGGGCGTATGACCGCTTCGCTCGAAGACCCGCACGGTCAGGTCTTTGAATGCCGGCCGGACACGGTCCCAGGACGACGGAGGCGCAACCAGGAAGTCGTAGCGCCCGAGGGCGAGAAACACGGGCCGGTCCAGGGCGTCGAGGGACTGGGTGATGTCGATGGCGGGAAAGACCTCACCCCAAATGTGCTCGAAGACCTCGTTCAGCTCGACCCCCTCCCACAGTGGGGTCGAATCGAACTTGGGGTCGAACCATATCTTCGCTCCATTGCGAATGTAGGCAGTGATGAATCGCTCAGAGAGCGGCAAATGCGCCAATTCTTCATCGGGCAGGCGTTGGAGATTGGCCTCGAAGAGCGCCTTTCGTTCAGGAGACACCGACTCGCGCCAGTAGCGTGCCACCGCTTCCACGCTGTCGGCGCTGAGGTCCGGGGCAATGCCAATCATGACCACGTGCGACACACTGTCGGGGTAGCGCTTGGCGTATTCGAGCGCCATGTAGCTGTGGCCCGAATGGCCCATCACCATTACCCGTCCCAAGCCGAGCGCCTGGCGGGCTCGCTCAACGTCGTCGACCACGGTTTCCAGCTTAAAGGAAGCGGGATCGATAGTCGCCGGAGCCCGAGCAAAGCCGCGATGGTCGAGGAAGACCAGCCGCAGATGCTCCCGAAGCTGGTTTGAGAAGACGCGGGGATAGTACAGCGCGCTGCCGATGACGATAGTGGGCGGACCGCTGCCCTCGATCAGGTATTGAAGCGTGAAGCCGCCGGCGTCGATAGTTCCGCTCTCGCTGTTCATGGCTGCCTCCTGTCGTGCGTGGTCTGTCGCGTGTAATGCCCAGTCCCTTATCTCCCATGCCCCGGTGAGGCAAGGGCGGCAAGGATAAGGAATCCTAAGAGAACGTGTCCTATTTGCCCATCCGCAGGAGTTCCATCAGGTCATAGCGGCGCGGTGAGTCCGGCCCGTTGAGGCGGGGCGCGCCAGCCGTAAACACCGCCGCGTCCTCGCGCTGCACATTGACCCAGCTCATGCCCAGCGGGACCGGCATGCGCACCCCCTGCGCTCCGGGCACATGGTCCGGGTGACCGTGCACGTTGAGGGTCAGGCGGGCAAACTGCCCGCCGGCGTCATAGCTCAGCACGGCCAGCAGGGCATAGGTTTGCACATCCAGATAAAACACCCGCCTGCCGTAGGGGTGGTTCGCTTTTGGCATCGACTCGACCGCCACGACGCGGCGCAGCTCCCACGGCGCCTCCGGGTACCAGTTGTTTTTGCCGCCAAAGCGCACTGCGTCGGCCTGCAGAAAGCCGGGCAGGAGCAGCACCCGTTCGGTGAGATAGGTCCACTCGTACTCGTGCAGATAGCCGATAAAGTACAGCGGCGGTTGCTCTTCCATCAGGA
>WTHE01000098.1:1665-10245 GCA_011523315.1 Candidatus Binatota bacterium | reverse complement strand
TGCGCGCCGCCATCGGGACGCTGTGGGGCTTCTATCAGCAGCAGGGGCTCACATAGAAAAAAAGACCGGCCATGCGGAGGAGCAGGACCGGCCGGCGGTGAAAGCAGCCCGGGCGGCTTGGGCCACGCGCCAGCCAACGCTGGATCCCACCCGGGTCGTCTTCCTGGATGAGACCGGGCTCAACACCAAGCTGGCCCGGCGGTATGGGCGCTGTCGGCGGGGCGAGCGGCTGGTGGCCAGCCTGCCGCACGGCCACTGGAGTACCACCACTTTTATTGCGGGCTTACGCGCGGACGGGCTGACCGCGCCGATGCTCCTGCCCGGGGCCTTAGACGGGCTCGCCTTCCGAGCCTACGTCGAGCAGGTGTTAATCCCCACCTTACGCCCGGGCGACACGGTCATCTTGGACAACCTCAGTGTCCACAAAGGGCTGGCGGTGCGCCAAGCGCTTGAAGCCGCGGGGGCGACCCTGCTCTTCCTGCCCCCGTATTCCCCCGATTACAACCCCATCGAACAGGTCTTTGCCAAGCTCAAGGCGCTGCTGCGCACCGCAGCGGCCCGGACACAGACCACCCTCTGGCAGGCGGTCGGCGCGGCCCTCTTGGCATTCACCCCTGCCGCATGCGCCCACTACCTCGCGCATGCTGGTTATGGATCAAGATAGCGTGAAAATGCTCTAGCGAAGCGCCCAAAAAGGGCCGCAGGCGCGGCGCGTTTACGCGCGCGCGGATTAGATAACGATTATAAAACGATTAGCGGATTTCGGCCGGGTTGCTAAGTAGCTGAAAACACGGAAGTTTCCAGGAATTTCAGCGGACACGGCGTGCCTCGGATACCACGCTTGCGTGCCTCGGATACCACGCCTATGTGGCTCGGACATCACACTTGCGCCCCTCGGATATCACGCTTGCGCCCCTCGGATGCCCCCTAAGCGCCCCTCGGATATCACGCTTTGGTCGCTCGGATATCACACCTATCTCCGCCGACGAGTTGGAGGCCTGCGTGCGGCTAGGTGGCGCTGCTGGCTCCTGCTCGGCATGGTCTGGACGTGAACTAGGTTGTCTCGGATTTCAAACGACCGTACCGCGCCCACCTGTTGGAGATCGGTGAGGGCCTGGGTGAGGTGTCTCTTAAAAAACCGGAGCTGCTTGTTCCGACTGCCGCTGAGCTTGTGCAGATACTCGACCGTCAGCGCGTGGGGCGCGGCGTGGCTGGCGTAGAAGCCGTGCAGCCACAGCGCCAGGGGCTTGTTCCGTAGCAACTGGCGTTGCTCCCAGTCGATCTGCGTCCAGCGGGTCGGGCCGAAGAACGCAGCCAGCTCGGGATTGATCTCCAGGACATACTGGCCTGTCTCCTCCTCGCGGGCACCACGCTCAAGCAACGGGCCGAAATAGGTCTGCCGGCCGTCAGAAATCTCGACCCAGGACGCGCCCAGCCGGGCAAAGGCAGACCTGAGCCAATCAACATTCTGGCCCCCTGGTTGACGACCGAGCGCCTTCAAAAAACCCCGCTCCGTGAACCGGCAGCGCGTCCCGAGGGCCTGTGTTCGGGCCAAGTGCAGGGCCTGTTCCCACACATCAAGATCGGATTGGGTGAGCTGCCAGCCGGTATAACGGATAGTGATTCCGTTCTGAGCGGCCAGCAGTTCACGGTCCAAGGCGATCCGGCCCTTGCCCTGGACGGCCGCGAACAGCGCCGCACGCAGCACGGCATTCGGCGCGCCGCGTTTGGGCTCGGGCCAGAAGGGTAGCTGGATGACCTTGGCCGGAGCAGGCCGGTGCCGTGTCCGCTTCTTCGCCGTCTCAGCGACGGCCGCAAAACGGGCGACCGCTGGGTGAACGTCAGGTTGGCGCTCGCTGCTCATATTCCCTCCATATCATCGCTCCAACTCCTCGTCCCGTTCCTGCGCGCGATCCTGCTCATTGGCCGGGGTCACATGCAGCGCTAAGACATTGCCCCGCCCCGCCGAGGGAGAGGCGGCTACTGGCCGCGCCTCAGCAGCTCGGCTAATACTTCGCCCTGGCGCTCAAGGGCCGCCCCCTGGCGTTCCGCCTGCTCGCGCTGGGCGGCTTCCATCAGGTCAAGCTGGCGGTCACGTCGTTCTCCACTCAGCTTCATCATCCACAAGCCCCCAGCAATCAACGCGCATTGCAGAAGCCCCACGCCGGCAGTCACCCAGACTTGCGCCCACATAGCCGAGATTTGCTGTTCCATACTGTCCTCCTTCCAGACAAGATTTGTTCACCCGGCCAGCAAAAAAAGAGGCTCCCCAGTCAAGGACAGCGAATCCGCGAAGTTGACCCGTGACTGTGGATTCTTTTTGCTACGCCGAGCGGTGCACAGGGATGGAAGAGGACGGAGCGCAGCGCAGCTCTGGGCCGAAGACCCTAGATGTGAATCCGTTCGATCTCATCCAACGACACCTCATCCGGGAGCCGGTTGTAGAGTTGCGTCGTCCGGGTCGATTCATGGCCGGCTATCCGGGCCGCCGTCTCCAACGTCCCACCGGCCCGGAGATATTCCGTAATCCCGGTCCCTCGGAAGCTATGCGCGCACACCTGGGTGGGCAGGCCTGCTCTCCTGGCCCGCCGCTTAATCATGGCCGCTGCATCCTCTCGCGTCAGCGGCCGGCTGGTGAGTGGGCCGGTCCGCCGGCCCGCACCAGCGGATCGAAAGAGCGGGCCTTTGGGATCGGCGGCCAAGCCGGCCCGCTCCACATAGGCATCCATGTACGCCTGGGCCGTATGGTGGGCTGGGACAACCAGATATTTCCCACCCTTTTCATGCAGCCGGAAGTAGGAGCGCTTGCCCTGGGTGTAGTAGTCAGCCACACGCATGGCCAGGGCCGCGCTCACCCGCGCAAAAGCGTACGTCATCACGGCGACCAACGCCCGGTCCCGCAGCCCGATCACGACCGTGGTGTCGATGCTGTCGAACAGGCTCCGCGTCTCGGCTGCCGTCAAAACGGGCGTCTTCCCCGTTTTGACAACGTGTTTTGGACCACGAATCGCAGCCGCCGGGTTGGTCGGGATGACCTGGCCGACCACCAACCAGTCAAAGAGCTGGCGCAGGCCGGCCAGATTTTGCTTGACCGTGGCCGCCGCATAGGTCTGGGTCAGCTGCTCGATATAGCCGGCGATATGTAAAGGCCGGACGGTCGAGAGGGTCAGCTCCCGGTCTGCACACCAATCCGCAAAGCGATAGGCCGCCGTCACATACGCCAGGCGCGTATTGCGGTTGCGGATGCTGCCGCCGAAGAACTCCCAAAACCGTTCCTGCCCCCGGGCCGTCTCAGCAAAGAGCGCGGGCGTCATGCGGGCTGCCATGCGGGCCCGGATCGCCCCGCTCGGGGGGGCGGGTATGACCGATTGCATCCCCATATCCTTATGCCTCCGTATAATCGGTGATAACAGTGTTTATTATTGATTTTCAAGAGATTCGTCCCGCACTCGTCCTCGTTTGACGCATATATGATCTGTATATATAGTCTGGAGGTGCGATTTACCTGGCACGAGCCGAAACGCCGCACCAACCTGACCACGCACGGCCTAGATTTCATGGATGCCGAGGAGGTCTTTGCGGGACCGACGTTCACTTTTGAAGACGACCGCTTTCAGTATCCTGAACAGCGTTTTGTGACCCTGGGCCTCCTCAGAGGCGTCTGCGTCTCGCTCGTGCATACCGAAACACCAGAGCGCATTCATATCATCTCCTTCCGAAAGGCGACCAGACATGAGCAAATCATCTTCTTCCAAAACGTCTAAGACGGATTGGCCGCGGCTCAAGGCGATGCAAGACAAAGACGTGACACTCAGCGACGAGCATCCGGCCGCCGAGGTGCAACATATCGTGCGCGGCATTGTCCGCCAGGGCTTACGGCCCGTTCCCCCCAAAACGCTGATTTCGCTGCGGGTGGATGCCGACGTGCTGGCGTGGTTCAAGGCGCAGGGCGCCGGCTATCAGACTCGGATGAACGCCGTATTACGGGCCTTCAAGGAAGCCGCCGGCTAAGCGTCTCCCTATTCCTGCGGCCGGGGGGTCTGTTCTTCCCTTTCTCCCTCCCCAGCCTCGCCGGCGTCTCCTACAGGGACCGCCAACACGGCCCGCGCCGCGTCGATCCGGGCCTGGACAAGAATCGCCCGATGCTTGTCCG
This sequence comes from Candidatus Binatota bacterium, assembly GCA_011523315.1. Lineage (GTDB taxonomy): Bacteria > Desulfobacterota > Binatia > Bin18 > Bin18 > JAAXHF01. The sequence continues at coordinate 6,092 of WTHE01000098.1, read as the reverse complement.
GTCCGACCTGAGCGCGCACTGCCCGCGTTGTCTCCTCGGCCCGGCGGTCGATTTCTCGGCGTTGGTCCTCATCCGCGGCCATATACCGCCGTAAAATCTCGTCCTCCTCCGCCTGGGCTGCCCAGGCGGGCCGGTCGGCCTGGGGCGCGGCCGGCCGCGTCGTCTTTGCCCCCTGCCCTCTCGTCACCTGCGCCTCAATATCGCGTGCCGTAATCAGCGGCGCACCGTTTTTCTCAAACGCCGCCTTGAGCCAGGCATTCGCATTGCGGACGGCGGTCTTTCCTTCCTCGGCCTGCTCGACCGCCCGCAACAAGGACAGCCGAAAAGTCGTCTTGTCCATATCTGGATACGAGTCCGCGATCGTAATGAGCGTCGCCTCTCGAATCTTCCAGTTCGGAGGGCAGACCCGGAGCAATTCCGTCAAGTCCGGTCCTTGTATGTATGTATTCTTCTTACAAACATACATACGTCGGGGGTCGGTCCTAAATGCTTGGGACCGACCGTTGGGGGTAAGTCCTAAGCGTTTGACGATCCCACGCGCCTCGCTCAGCGTCCCTTTTCGGACCGGAATCGTCGTTTGCAGGTCAACCCGAAAGCCCTGTACCTCGGCGGTTCTCACGGCCGTCGTTTGCAGGATGCCGACCTGCTTGAGCACGCGAATTGCCTTTTTTACCCCTTCGATAGAGGCCCCGACCTGGTTGGCGATTTGCCGGACCGAGATAATCGCCCGGCTCGTGGCAACGCTCTCCAGGACCTGCCGGACCTCCCATTGCAGCGGCGCGAGCAGAATGCCCTCTCCTGGCTGCGGAACGACTTCGGACCGACCGTCAGTCCTAAGTGATTTTTCAGGAACGGAAGGACCGACCGTTAGTCCTAAGGACTTAGGGTTAGGGGCTAGTCCTTGCTTCGGACCGACCGTTGGTCCTAAGGACCGACCCTCAGGAGCCTGATCTTCGGGAGCGGCCGGCTCCTCTTCCTCAGCCAGCCGGACTCCGACGAGCGACAAAAGCCGTTCCTGCCGGCGGGGCGCCTGGCGGCCGAACTTGTCTTTCCAGCGGTCTTGGTCGGACTGTTTTTTACGCGGCGCTGTCATGGGCCTGTCCACCTTCAGCCGCAGCCGCAGCCTCCTGGATCAGCGGTTCCAGACCCAGGCGGCTCAACACCTCTCTGCCCAGCGCCATGAAATCCCGGGCGCCCGTGCTCTTTCTGTCGTGCTGGAAGATCGACTTGCCCTCCGCGCTCGTCTCTTCGAGCTTGACCGACGGGCTGATGGTGGCATCAAAGGCTTTCGGGCCGAATTTCTGTTTGATGCTGCCGAGCATGGCCCGGTGAATCTTCTTGCGGCCGTCGTGCATGTTGAGCAGCACCCCGAGAATGTCCAGGTCCTCGTTGTAAGCCTGGATCTCGCCGATCAGGTTTTCCACCAGGTCAAAACCGTCAAAGCTGAACCGGGAGCCGGACGCAAACGGGATCAGGCAATACCGGGAGGCAACCAGCGCGTTCACCGTCAAATAGGACAGGGAAGGGGGGCAGTCGATCAGGACAATGTGATTGTCCTCAAGGGACATTCTCCCGAGGCGTTGCTGCAGGGTCAGCTCCGCAAACGCCTTGCTCCCCATCTCCCGCTCAAGAGCGGTCAGCCGGATGTCGCCGTAGATCAGCGACACGCCGGGCTCGGACGTGGGATACCAGGGCGTATAGAGCCCGCCCTCGGCATTGCCGCGCAGGATCGTATCGGCGGTCCAGCGGACCTCGCTGGGATGTTGGAGCCCGAGACACAGGGACAGGTTCGCCTGGGGGTCCATGTCGATAGCGAGGACCGGATAGCCCATGCGGGCCAACGCCGCCGACAGATGAAAGACGGTGGTCGTCTTCCCGACCCCGCCTTTCTGGTTGAGGGTGCTGATGATATGCGGCATACCTCCTCCTCCCGTCTCCCGTGACCTACCGTCGAGACGGTACAATAGCGGAATTGTGTCGAAGATACAATGTCAATCTGTCGAAGATATAAGAGACGAATGTGGCAGATGGCAAGAGACAGCCGCAGCTCGATCCAGACGTGAGCAGGCCTCCGGGTCAGCCTGGCCGTTCTCCCGGCCCGAAGCCGAAAGACGCCGGCGAAGAGCAGGGGGGGTAGGTCCTAAGTTAAATTACTGATATAAATATAGTTTACTTAGGACTAACCGTAGGTCCTAAGTAAAATTGAAACACGCCGGTTTTCCTGTTAGGGATCGGTATGGATATATGAGGAACAATTGGATCTGACTATACCCAAACTTGCAGATAGAGCTTTTTCGACCTCGGCAGACCCCCCCACTACGAACCGAATGGAGAGGGTCCTCCCTAGGCTCGTTTCAAGCAACGAAGGGACATATCCTCCAGGTTGTCTGCCTCTTTTTGTCGAAGATAGGGAGGGGATTTTCGACAATGGATCCCTCACAGCGGCATGGCAAGAAACACCGGACCTACTCCTCAAGATTGTCCCGCTCAATGAAGACGGAGTACGCGTAGTTGGTTCTGAGGCCGTCCGAGAAGATGACGTTCTCAATTTCGACCTCATACAGCGTGTCGTACTGCCAGTCCTGCACCCGCCAGCTCAGGATGTTGGGAAGCCCCCCGCCGAGAGTAGCAGCATAACGGTTGGTGATGGGCAGCTCCGTTCCGTCTTCAACGCGAGTGACAGTAATAGTCGCCTCCCGGAAATAGTCGTAGCGGTTGCCCCAATACCAGTTGTCCGGGTCTTCGATCACGCTGAAACTCCACGGCGGATCACCTTCGACAAGATGGAAGGGGTACACCTGGTAAGGAAAGGCAACAAAATCGACCTCAGGCTGCACAGTGCGGCGCGGTTCCCGGTCAAATCCAAAAGTCTTGTGGGCGGCATAGCCGTAGACCTGGCCGTAGGCGAAATACGACTCAAAAGGATCAAGCAGCGCCCGGCGATGTCCTACACTCTCTACGAAACTTCTACTGTTGAAATCATTGGCCCAGCCAACCATATGGTCGGCCGGGTCCCTGTTCCCCGCACCCCCAAAAAGGTTGCTTGTCCTACTGCCCTCCGCGCCTTCTACGGTGTAGCAATCGGCGCTGGGGTCGGGATAGTGGCCGGGATAGTGGCCAGGATAGCCAGCGGCGGCCTGGATTAAGGCGGCTTTCTGCATTTGCTGACTGTAGGGGGTGCTGTAGAGCAGGGGCGTTAAGCCATGCAAGGCCCGAATCTGGTTGGCGGCCTCCAGCGCCCGGTTTTTGGCCGCCTGGGTCAACCGGCCGGCAAAGCATGTCTCCAGGTCCGGCACCTCCGCGTACAACTCCTCGTCGGTCGTAAAGGCTCTTGTCTCCTTGTCCTCGGTGAACCGCCGCCAATAGCTCCGGTCATACTCCCCGTCCAGCGCCACCCCCCACACCGTCACGATCTCAAAGTGCTGGGTGCTCTCGTTCCACTGCAACACCGCGCGTTCACCCGGCGAGGGGAAGCCGTCCAGCACGGTCCGGTGTTTTACGTCCGTCAAGAACTCCTCGCCGGTCGTACCCACGGTGAACGTCGCCCGGGCAAACTCCACGCCGTCATCATACGCCACTGCGACATGCTCCCCGTCGCCCAGCAGCGCCCAGTTGAATTGCTTGACAAAGCCGTGGCGGATCGTGCCCCCGCACACCAAGCGGAGATCGCCGCGCTCCTGGTGCATGGCGACCGACAAGTGCTCGCCGTTCTCATCAATGACCACGGTGATGTTGCTGGCGTCGCATTTCCAGCCGGAAATAAAGCCGATGCCCGACAGAACGGCGCCACGGGCCGGACTCTCCAAAACAGCCGCCTTGGATACGGCCGTACTGACTAAGAGGCTGGCGATAACCAAGCCAAAGATTGCGGTTTTCTTCATCCCTGCTTTGGCTTCCAGTGCAAAAATTAGTGCCACTTTTTGTCTCACGTCAGACGATCCTGCTTTGGCTTCCTGTCTCAAAATTTGTGCAAAAAACAGTGTCACTTTTTTGGGCGGCCTCGGGGGCCGGTATTTTGGCCAGCTCGTCTCCGGTACCACGTCCGCCGTGACACACCCTCAGCCTCCCACGGCCGCTCTGCTTCGTTGCTGCCTTTCCCGGCCATAATTTTCAAAAATTTCGTCAGACCAGCGAGAGAAGGCAAGTAATTTCAAACACTTTTCTACTCGCACACAGGCACACCATCCTGCTTTGGCTTCCAGTGCAAAAATTTGTCTCACTTGAAATTACCGCCTTGCGCCCCCATGTCCGGCTTTCGGTTTTGTCCGCACTCGATCCCGATACCACGTCGCCCGTGACACACCCTTAGCCTCCCACGGCCGCGTTGCCCCGCACACAGGCACACCATCCTGCTTTGGCTTCGAGTGCCAATTTAGTGCCACTTTTTGTCTCACGTCAGACGATCCTGCTTTGGCTTCCTGTCTCAA
>WTHE01000098.1:0-1565 GCA_011523315.1 Candidatus Binatota bacterium | reverse complement strand
CACTCGATCCCGATACCACGTCGCCCGTGACACACCCTTAGCCTCCCACGGCCGCTGCTGCTGGGTGTTCTCCGTGGGCTGTTCAGCCTGTTTGTAGTACCAAGTCCGCCGTGACACGCCCTCGGCCGCCCACGGCCGCTCTGCTTCGTTGCTGCCTTGGTGACGCCTGGCTCCAGATATGCGGCCGCCCTTGCGGCCCCTGGCGGCCTGTATCCGGCTGAAATTCGCCTGGGTCTGGCCGGATAGGAGATTGCGTCGGGAAATCTTCTCGACCGACCAGGCGATGGTTCTGACCTCCCCGACCGGTAAGGGCATGACAAGGGTCTGATTCAGCTCGGCCAGATACGCCTCTACGCCGCCGAGCGTCCCCCAATTCCGGGGCCGGCCGCACCATTTCATCCCGGCCCGGAACAGACCCGTATTCCGCCCCTCAATGCTCAGGCGTTTGTCCAGGCGGGGCATCCGATAGCCGGGCGGGATGAACTGCCCCAACTCGGCCAAGCTGTAGCCGCCCTGGTGGCCCCAGTCCGTCTGCCAGCGCGGATGCACCGGATTGTGGGTCAGGACGCCGGTATAACCGGGGTCGGCCCGTAGCTCCTGGGTGAAATACTCGCTGATCCGGGCGAGGGCTTGCTGAGGGACGGGGAGGGCGGCTTCGTGGGTCAGCACCGGCCGCCGGAGGCAGTAGGCTGCATGGCAGGTTTGCGTCTCAGTCCGCCAGCATATCCAGCTCGGGAAGGGCAGCACGTCAGCCCACGCCGCCGCGAGGGGATTATTAGCGCCCCGGTCGCAGTCGAACAGCAGCACCGGACAGCTGAGAGGCGTCCGTAGCTCGATCTCCGGGTATTGCCAGGCTGCTTCGGCCGGCACTCGGTAGATTGGTCCCCACGAGCCGTCCGGCCGTTTGCCGTGACTCACATACGGGCTGGTGTGAAACTCTCTCAGCCCGTGCCGCCGGACAATTTCCGGCGCGAAAAGCGCAAGCTGCTCCACCGCGTACGCCGCTCCCACTAAACTGCACAACCAGTATGTTTACATTATTTTCGAATGCTTCTATATGCGTGTTGTACGTGTAACATCATGGCGCAGAAAGAAAGGGGAAAAAATGGGCCACACAACCACCCAAGCCCGTCATGATGCGGCTGTCTCACCTGGAATCCGGGGTCTCGAAGCCGCCGGCCTGGGCCTGAGGGAGATAGCGGACCAGCTCCAGGCTGATGGCTTTCCCTCTCCCCGGCGCGGGTCGCAGTGGAGCCACATAGCAGTGATACGGATTTTAGAGCGCGCCGGCAAGGCTCCTAACCAATCTGTTTTTTTTCACGCAGGAGACGGCATACGAGATGAATCTGTCGCCCGATGGCGTTCTGGTGCTTCCAAGCACCTTCTTTCTCAGGAGGCGCTTATGATCTCCGCCGTTTTCGTCGCCCTGGCCTTCATCCTCTCGGCTTCCCACCCCACTCCCGCCCAGGCTCAAAGCTTCGCGGAATGTCAAGCCTGGCTGTGTCTCCCGGCCGGCTTCTCTGTCTCGGAATGTTCTGCCGCCAAAGCAGCGGTACGCCGGCGGC
>WTHE01000324.1 GCA_011523315.1 Candidatus Binatota bacterium | reverse complement strand
CGATCCCTCATATCAATCATCGGATATAAGCCCCGCAGTCAGGACCATTCCCCCCCCCAGCGTGTACACTCATCCTCGAACTGTGGCTTGGGCCGGAGGGACGGGACCAAAAAGGTCCTGCCGATTCAGGCGCTTGACTACGACCCACACCAAGATATCGTGGTAATGCCGTGGCAGGTCTGGCCGGAGGCCCAGCGGGTGAGCGGTGCGCGCGCTACTTCGTCCGGCCGCCGAATGCACCCAGGGCCGTGGGGTAGGTGAACACGCCTCCGACCTCTTCGTGAGCGGGTCCGTAAAAGCGCCCGGCGATGTGCGCGGTGTCCGTGCGGCTCGTAAACGCCCCCTTGCTCACCGGGACCTCATCAAACCGCAAGTCGGGGTAGTCGTCTCTGGTCGTCAGGTTCTTGATCTTGCTGAAGTACACGTCAATCGTCATGGCGTCAAGCTTGAAGTTCATGATGGCGTCGCCCTGAAGCGGCTGGACCGCGCCGTGCCGGGTGTGGCCCAGCATCACGCCTTCCCAGGTGGCGTTGCCTGAAGGAGCCGTTCCCGTCCGCTTGCCGAAGGAAAGGTTGTAGGCCGTCGTCAAATTCACTTCGCCAGGCTTCTCTGCGCTGGCAATGCTCGTCTCAAGGGCGCTGTAATCCAGCCACGCGCCGTAATGCGAGGTCGTCCATTCGACTCCCTGCCGCGTGGCCGTGGCGTTGTATTCGGCCAAACCGATGCCCTTGTACCTGCGGACATCGGATCGCTCGATGTCCGGATTGGCCGTCACCCTGACAAGGTCGGAAAGCGCGCCCTCGGGCTCGAACAGGGGAACGCCGGTTCGCGTGCAGGTGTTCGTGGCGGTGATGCATTGGTACTCGGTGAGAGAAGGCTCCTCCTGTCCCTGGATGGACAGCACATCGCTCACCATGAGCGTATCGGACCCGGCGATGACCTTGGCGACCCCTCCGACCACCTCCGTATGACCAAGGATTTCCAACGCCGTTTTCTTGCCGCTCTCCGAACAGGCAGTCAACAAAACCAGGAGCACAATCCCAACGGTAACGCGCCACATGGAGGGAGCCTCCCTTTCTCCGGCCGGGAATGCCGAGTTTCTCGGGTGACCTTGGTGTATCGGTGTATCTGCCAAGGTTGGCACATTGACGTTCGCTGTGCAAGACTGACTGCTCGTCGCGGTGCACGGGCGCCGCCGCGCGGAAGGGGGGATCGGGATGAAGTCTTCCGCTCTCTTGTTCGTCCTCCTTGTCCTGCTCGTGCACGACGGGACTTTCGGCCGGACAGGCCTCGTTCTCGAAAGCTGGAGAGAGGACGACCGCACCGTCTGGCGGGAGAAGTTGATACCGGCCTTCGAGGCAGCCCACCCGGACATCGAGGTGCGGTTCAGGCCGACGGCGCCCGCCGACTACGATGCGGCCTTGAACGCCCGGCTTGAGGCGGGCGCGGCGGGCGACCTGATCACGTGTCGTCCGTTCGACGCGTCCCTGGCCCTGTACGAGGCCGGGCGCCTCGCCGACCTCGACGATCTGCCTGGTTTGGCCAGTTTCTCGGGTGCGGCAAAATCAGCCTGGCAGACGGACGACGGGGCGGCGACCTTCTGCATGCCGGTGGCATCGGTGATCCACGGGTTTCTCTACAACCGGGACGCGTTCCGCAGACTCGGTCTCGATCCACCCGAAACCGAAGCGGCGTTCTTCGCGGTGCTTGAAAGGATCCGGGAAGACGGCGCCTGGATACCGATGGCCATGGGCGTCCACGACCGCTGGGAAGCCGCGACCATGGGCTACAACAACATCGGGCCGACCTACTGGAGGGGCGAGAAAGGCCGTCGCGCACTGGTGGCCGGCCGGCAGAAGCTGACCGACGAGGCCTGGGTTGCCCCCTACCGGACTCTGGCCCGGTGGCGCCGTTACCTGGGCGAGGGGTATGAGACGCGCACCTACCGGGACAGCCAAGACCTCTTCACCCGAGGCCGCGCGGCGATCTACCCCGCCGTGCGTTGGGGCACGAGGAAACATTCACCGCGCGAAGCTCCCTGACACTGCGACGGAGACCGATTCTACCTCTACGTCCAGAAGACCGGAACCTGGAGTTGGATTGCGCCTCACGGTCCGGGGC
>WTHE01000217.1 GCA_011523315.1 Candidatus Binatota bacterium | reverse complement strand
CTGTACAGTCTTATCGAAGAGCGCCCCGCGCCTCGTCTTGCCTCCCCAGCTCCCGTCGATGCCGTCACGCCACAAGGCGCTGTGTAACGGCACCAGAGTTTCCCTTCCCATTTTACTCTTGACTTTTTGAGGGGATTCGTCTACCCGGCAACTTATGTGTTGGTATCTGGTCTCTATTGAAGCGGAGAGAGGAGGCTCAAGATGATGGATCGTCGCAGATTCCTGACCATTCTGAGTAGCACTGTGGCCGCCTTAGGCAGTGCGAACGTCCTTGCCGTCCACAAAGTTGCCGCCCTTGGCACGATGCAGAAGGCCTACACCTTCTTCACGGGTGCCGAGAGCGCCTTTATCGAGGCCGCGGTGGCCCGCATCATCCCGGCCGACGACTTGGGGCCGGGGGCTCTCGAGGCCGACGTGCCGTACTTCATCGACCAGCAACTCACCGGCGACTACGGGGCCGGGGCGCGTTTTTACAACCAGGGACCCTTTGGCGCCACCACGCCGTATCAAGGGTACCAGTTGCCCCTCTCGCCCCGCGACCTGTATCGCGTCGGCATGGCCGCGACCGACCGCTATTGCCGGGAAACCTATGGCAAAGACTTCGCCAAGCTGGAGCCGGCGCAGCAGGATGAGGTCCTGCAGGGGCTTCAGGGCGTCGTCCTGGAGGACGTGCCTGGCGCGACCTTTTTCAGCCAGCTTCTCACGGATACCAAGGACGGGTTTTTCGCCGATCCGGCCTACGGCGGCAACAAGGACATGGTGGGTTGGAAGCTCGTCGGCTTTCCCGGGGTGCCGGCGGAATACTCCGAACTCATCGAACGCCACAACGAACCCTATGACGTCGAGCCCGTCGATCTGGGCGGCATGCAGCACGCCGGCTTGCAACACGATCACTTGCACGCCGTCCATCGCCCTGCCGCCGTTCCCAGGCGGACCACGGCGCCGCCATCGCGCCCGGTGGACCCCGAAGAGCCCTACGACTGGAAGTCAGGACCCAGGTTTTCCGTGTAGCGACTGCACGAAAGGGAGGATCGAATCATGGCTACCAGACTGAAATCCGTAGATGCAGTGGTAATCGGCGTGGGTTGGGCCGGCAGTATCATGGCCACTGAGCTGGCCAAGGCCGGTCTCAAGGTCGTCGGGCTGGAGCGCGGTCGCTACCGCGGCCAGGAAGAATTCACCCTGCCCGGCATCCATGACGAGCTCAAGTACAACCGCCGACTGGAGTTGTTCGAGGACCTGTCCCGCAGCACGATCACCTGCCGTAACAACACCGGCGAGGTGGCCCGGCCCATGCGGCGTCACGGGCCGTTTCCCTGGGGCGAGGGACTGGGCGGCGCCGGTTTCCATTGGGCCGGCTGGACGTGGCGCCACAGTCCGTGGTCGTTCGAGATGCGCACCCGAACCATCGAGCGCTACGGCGAACGCGCCATCCCGACGGACGCGACGATCCAGGACTGGCCGATGACCTACGACGAGCTGGAAGCGTCCTACGACAAGTTCGAGTACGCCATCGGACTTTCGGGCAAGGCCGGCAATATCAACGGGGAGATTCAGCCGGGCGGCAATCCCTTCGAGGGACCCCGCTCGCGCGAGTTCCCGAATCCGCCGTTGAAGAAGAGCTACGGCATGGCCATCTTCGAGGAGGCAACGCGGTCGCTGGGTTATCATCCGTTCCCGACCCCGGCGGCGCAGACCAGCCAGCCCTACACCAATCCAGACGGGGTGGGGATGGGGCAGTGCATCTATTGCGGCTACTGCATGAACACCGGCTGTGAGGTCGCTGCCAAGGCTACGCCACAGACGACGGTCCTGCCCGCCGCCATGCAGACGGGCAATCTCGAGATTCGCACCCACGCCGCGGTGACGCGCATCAACACCTCCGGCGGCCGCGCCACGAGCGTGACGTACGTTGACGGGCGTGGACGTGAGATCGAACAACCCGCGGACATCGTGCTGCTGACGGGGTTTACGTGGAGCAACACCCAACTGTTGCTGGTGTCCGGGATCGGCAAACCCTACGATCCGGCGACCGGGACCGGCAACGTCGGCAAGAACTTCTCCTGGCACGGCGCCATGCCCTACATCCCGCTGTATTACGATGACGGGCACGTCTTCAACC
>WTHE01000716.1 GCA_011523315.1 Candidatus Binatota bacterium | reverse complement strand
ACAGGCTGGATAGCTCCCTGGATAACTCCAACTCCTGGAAGGCTTTCAATAGGTCATACAGGCTGGATAACTCCCTGCCGAGAATTGTTGGCAGACGCTCGCGCCAAATCTCCTCAAGACGGTCCGCAGCGCTGTCAAGGTCTGGCGCAGCAGCGATTACAGCACCATTGAGTGCTCCTACGCTCGTCCCGGCAATGGCACTGAGGCGGACGCCGTGTTTGACAAGGCATTTGACGACGCCGACCTGATAGGCTCCTTTGGCTCCGCCACCAGAAAGGACTAAGCCGGCTCTACCTTCGGCCAAGGCTAGTAGCTGTTGATTCTTTGTCATAGCGTAATCTCTGCTGTGGCGCGGCGGCTCTCATGGAGAAGTCTACTGCTCAGACTGAGGGACGAAAAAGCGCGAGGAAGCTTCGGGAGCGTCTGTACGATATCCGTCTTGCCTTGAGCAGAGCGATTGATTGCCTGGAAGAGCGGATTCCGGTCTGCTGTCCCACGGTCCGCGAGATAGCATACAAGCTCACGCTGCTCGTCACCCATCTCCGCGACGGAGGAAAGCAGCGTCTCCACAGCAATGAAGTCATAATAAGCAGTGTTTTCAAGCCTGGCCGCGAGACGCTCAGCGACCTTCCGACAGGTAAGCTCGACAAGTGTGTTGACGTTCTGAGTGTCTTGCGCTGACCGGCAATAGCACCCGAAATCGCCCCACCACAGCTCATCAATCGTTAGAAATATCTGAATCAGCGGCGAGACAACACGGCCCTGAGTCTCTTCCCAACGAGAGAGTAAGATATCGCGCTGACCTTCAGCTTTGACTCTGCTCTCAAGCTCATCGACTCGCTGTTTCAGCCCGTCGAGGCGTTGTTGTATTTGGCTGAGTGCTGTTTCGAGTTCAGACTGACGAGCGGCTTGGCGGCCGAGCGAGGTACGAGCTTCGGTCAGCTTCTTAACGACCACGTTTAGTGCGAGGTCGCTCTTCGTCTGGAACGCCTGGATATCTTGCACCCATGCTGCTATCGCCTCTTGACCAGTCTTCAGGTTGATATCAATAAGATACTGCTCGCGCGAAGTACGCCCTGTTAGCGTACGCCAAATCCGCTCGACGAGAGGCCGGGTGCTCCGGCACCGTAGGTGGTCACCTACAACTTCGAGTCCGTTGACAAGGTCAATGATCGCCTTCTCGGTAAGCTGAGGGTGATAGGAGCGTTGGGTTGAGAGCCATGTCTCAGCGGCTTGGTCGTTCTGCACCATCGGAAGCCTCCAGAGACTCGTTGAACTTTTCCGTGTCGTGCAACACGTCTTCGACCTCAGATAAGAACTTCTGAATTCTGCTGTGACGCTCTTCCAAAGAGTCGGCTTCGCGCCGTTTATCCTCACGTGCATCGAGGAGGTCGCCACGGAACGCCTCAAGATACTCTTTGAGATTGTCAAAGTGGCTGCTCAGGGCCTTCTCTTGAGCTTGAGCCAGTGCCTTCGCACGATCTTGCATCTCAGAGCTAAAGCGTCCAAGACCTTTCATGGCTGCGTGTTGTAGGGTAGCCATGTCAATTGTTGAAATTTGACGCTGTTTGTGTACGACATCGTAGCCCCAATCCTCTCCAAAAATGGAGCCGAAAAATCGAGTAACTGAAGCAAAGATATGCGTTTTCTCTTTCCTGGTTGTATAAGACTCATATTTTTGTTTGGCGAGAGCAGAATCAATCTCTTCTAGCCCCACAGTGTCGATGTTCAACTCAAGTTTCGGAAAGTCGAGCGTGATCTGAAAGTCTCTTTGTAGCCTCTCCTTCGCTTTCTCTAGTATGTCTCTCAATTCTTTCTCCACATCTGTCGTAATCTGATTCGATAGCTCTTCCGAGATTTCGTTGAGTCTTCGTTCGATCTGACTGGCTGCCTTACGATAGACGGGCTGAATCCGCTTGCGGATGGATTCGATAAATTTCCGAGCCTCATCTTTGTGACTGGAAGCACGAAATTCACGGATTTTCTGAGGAGAGAAGTCTGGCCCGGTCTGTTGTGCGGGGATATCCAGAGGTTTCTTAAACCGCTCTGGGACCCATTTGCCGATACGATCCAGGACTTTCCGTAAATTTTCTTTTAGCCCTCCTTGCGGTGGTGGACTCACTCTACCCGTCTTAAAATACTGCTCGATGACCTGGCGAAGCTGACCGCTCCAGTCTTCGCAGCCAGCCCCAATAATCTTAGGAAACTCGTCGAGCTTGGTCTTTATACTTCCTTCGGCAGTTTCTTTTTTTTTATTGATCTTTTCTACGTCGCCTTGCAGATTCCCGATCGCTTCCTGAAGTTCTCTGACATTCTTCGTCATCGCGCTGTTGCGAATTTTGAGAAAGCTGTCGAGCGTCCGGCTATACTCAAGGAGCTTGCCAGTAGCGGCTTTGAGGCAGACAAGTGATGCATTACGGGCAGCAACGCGGATAACATTTTTGAGAGGGTCAGCAAAAAGGCTTTCTTTCCACAGTTCGTCCGCAACACTTTTGACTTCATCATACTTATCAATGGAGCGCTCCCACCGCGTGCCAAACGCGTCGCGACCGAAATCCCGGGTGAGAGAACTCGTTTTCGGATCAGGGAGCCGACCGTGCTCCTTTAACTCGCGTTGTGCCCAATTGGCGAGAAACGCCTTCAAGGCTGATACAGGATAGATACGCTCGGGCGTTACGGCTCCGTCGAGCAGCATTTGAGAAAGATGGGTACGTGTCTCTTCCACGCTCCAGTCGTCCGCACGTCGCTGATCGAACTTGTTGACGAAGATGAAGAGCCGGTCGGTGAGATGAGCGAGTTCGTTATTGACTAACTCCTGGATTTCATTGTCCGCCTCAGTCTTGCGCTGAGTGAAATCGGACACCAACACCACTGCCGAAGCGCGGTTGAGTTGCTTTTGTACAACCCCGCGCAAACGCTCGCTCTGACCAAACTCGTTCGGCCCGGGTAAGTCTAGGACCGTGAACTGGCCCACGCCGGTGTCACTCGCACCAATATGGTGCATTTCGATCTCAAGGGTTGGTAGACGGTCAGCGGTTGGGGGTAACTCCAATCCAAGACGACCGCATAGCCGGTACAGATCGTTGACCGTTTTTAGCAAATCAAAGATTTTGGCCTTTCCCTCGGAACGAGCGACGATTTCGAATCGTTCCTCCAGAATTTTTTCCGCAATGGCCTGTTCATGTGGATCAGGGTACAGTTCGTCGAGCGGGATTTTGCTTGTCTGTTGATCAAGTTTCTTCTTTGCTTTACGCGCTAAGCTATTGAAAGATCGCGCGACCGGGAAATCCAATACTGGCTCTGTCTGGCCGGGCTTATGGCGGACAAGTGTAGGATAGGTCGTCATGGGCTCTGGCCGGTTGGGAAGAATTTCAGCCCCGACAATAGCGTTGATGGCTGTTGACTTACCGGCTTTGACTGTCCCTACCACAGCAAAGACGGCCTCGAGATTTTTGACTTTTTTGATTTCGTCTTTGAGGATGCCTTGCCACTTTGCCGCGCTCTGTGTATCCAGCTGGCGTCGCTGCTTGGGATCGGACTCTCGTAGCAAGTCCGTCGTGTCTGTGATGCCTTTCAGGACACCTACGGTATCATCCAAGAGCCGCAGAACCTCACGTTTCATCGCTTCGATGTTTTCAGCGTGCATGGGTAGTTCCGCTCCTTCTCGGTGTGGAATCGTCTCTGGCTTTCGCCACTGGGGCTCGCAGTTCATCGAGTCGAGCTGCGCGATGCGCAGCCGGAGGTTTTCTTACGTGTGAAACTGCGGCAGGACCTCTTGACCGAACAGCCGCAGGCAGTCCAGCACCCGCTCACGCTCGGGGCCGCCCGGCAGCCGAAAACGCATGATGACATAATCGACATCGTACTCCTGTCGGTAGCGTTCGAGCTGCTCAATACAGTCTTGGGGCGTACCGGCGACGGCGTGCTGAAAACACGCGCCGACGGTGAAGTCGGACTCGGACCGGAAGTCCGGATGGTGGTTGAGGATGCCGTGACGGAAGTAAAAGAGCGTCTCGTCGACGTAGATCTGACCAAAGGTTTTTTCCGCCTCGGCCCGGCTTGAGGCGACCCAGCCGTCGCGCATCAGGATGACCTGGGCGCGATTGCCGGCCTTGTCCGCAGCCTCCCGATACATGCCGACCCGATCCTTCCAGGTGTCTTTCTCAATCGGAAAGGGGTCCGAACACCAGGCGTCGCCGCTCCGTCCGGCACGCCGGGTGGTATAGGGGAACATGCCGCCCAGCCACAGTTCGGGATACGGCTCTTGCAGGGGCTTGGGCGTCACCCGGACTCGGTCATAATTGAACACCTGGCCGTGATAGGAGAAGTATTCCTGACTCCAGGCCAGCTTCAGGATATCGAGTCCCTCCTCAAAACGACGCCGCCCGCCCTGCATCGGAATGGCAAAGGCGTTGTGGTAATCCGGGTGGTAGCCCGAGGCCAGCCCGCAGATCAGACGGCCGCCGGACATCAGATCGATCAGGGCCATTTGTTCGGCAATGTGGACCGGGTCGTACAGCGGCAGGATGAGCACATAGGTCCCCAGCCGAATCCGCGTCGTGCGCGCCGCCAGGCCGCTCAGCAGAACAATTGGTGAAGGAAACAGGCACTCGGTGCGGGTATGCCGCTCGGGCACGACCAGCGAATCAAAGCCGACCTGCTCGGCGACTTCGGCTTCCCGCCACAGGTGATCGATGAACGCCCGGGCCTGGGCGCTGTTGGGCAGGGGCATGTTGTACGGGCCGGCATGGGTATCGAGCAGATAACCGATTTTCATAACACCACGGTGCTGGGCGAATATTGTGGGTGAAGAGCCTGGGCGCGTTTCTACTCAGCCTGACCGAGGTAGCGGCGCAGGACGTACAGCCCGTCGGGCGTATACGGCGCGGTCTGGGCGTGACGCAGGGTGTCGTCCGGCGTCAGCAGAATGACGCGCTCGACCTCCTCTTCCTGGAGACGCAACTCCCCGTCGTAGACGCAGGTGAAGGCGCCGCCCCAGACATGGTTGTGCTCATCCTCGAAGTAAAACTCAAACAGCTTGGTCAGGGGCACGTCCCGAATGCCCAGCTCCTCTTCCAGCTCACGCGCCGCCCCGTGCTCGTAGCTCTCGCCGGCCAGCACGACCCCGCCGGTGGCCAGGTCGTAGTAGCCCGGAAAGACATCTTTGGTCGGCGTCCGTTTCTGGACGTACAGCTGCCCCTGAGAGTTGAAGACCAGGATATAGGTGCTGCGGTGCGGCAGACGCTTGGCCCGCATTTCGCTGCGCGGCACAGCCCCGACTACCCGGTTGTGCTCGTCTACAATACCAACGATTTCATCCACGACCGCCATGCCAGCGGCACGATACTGGGGCGCTGTGGGCGTGTCAAGCGAGAGTTGCGCCGGGCCGGGCGGACGCGTTACAAAAGCGGACGACGAGGCCCGTTGTGAGGACTCCAGTATGCCGAACGCCCTCGCTATTTTTGCCAAAGCGCCGGTCGCCGGTCAGGTCAAAACCCGGTTGTGTCCACCCCTCACGCCCGACCAAGCCGCCGACTTGTCGCGCTGCTTTTTGCTCGACACCGTCGAGCGGATGTGCCGGCTGGACGCGGTCCAGGTGTTCCTGGCCATTACCCCGGCCGACAGCCAGCCGCTCTTTCGCAGCCTGCTTCCCTTTCCGGTTCGCTACCAGCCCCAGCGCGGCGTCTCGCTCGGCGAACGCCAGATGAACGCGCTGTACGACCTGCTGGCGGCCGGCTTTTCGCGGGCCGTCCTCATCGGCAGTGATATTCCGAGCCTGCCCGCCGCCCACGTGCAGGCCGCCTTCCGTCGGCTCGAAGACCCCGGCTGTGACGCGGTGTTCGGCCCCAGCCGCGACGGCGGCTACTACCTGGTCGGCGTCCGGGAAGTCCACCGCCCGCTGTTTGAAAACATTGCGTGGAGCACCCCACAAGTGTTACAGCAGACCCTGGAACAGGCGCGCAAGCATGGCTACGCCGTGGCCTTGGTCCCGTCCTGGTACGATGTGGATACGCCCCAGGATTTGCTCCGCTTGGCGAGCGAGACACGCGGGCGGGCGGGCGAGGCGGACGATGCGTCGAGAACCCGGCAGGCCCTGGCGCGTTTGGGATTTGACGGCGGGCAATGAGCTGGCCGAGAAGAGAGTCAGCGTAAGGAGGGACAACTATGGCGGGCTGTTTGGACGGCATCAAGGTTCTGGATATGGGGCGCTACCAGGCCGGGCCGCGCTGCGCGATGATTCTGAGCGATCTGGGCGCGGAGGTGGTCAAGCTTGAGGCGCCGGGCGGGGATGAATCGCGCGGTATCGGCAAGGTCTACTGGTCGGTCTACAACCGGGGCAAAAAGAGTATTACCCTCAACGTCCGCAGCGAAAAGGGGATTGCCCTGATCAAGGAACTCGTGCCCAAGTTCGACATGCTGTTGCAGAATTTCCGGCCCGGCGTGATGGCGGCCATGGGCCTGGGCTATGACACGCTCAAACAGCTGAATCCGGGCCTGATCCTGATCAACGTGTCCGGCTTTGGCCAGCAGGGGCCGTACAAGCATCGGCCCGCCTATGACCCGATTGGCCAGGCCATGTCCGGGCTGATGAGCTTTACCGGCTTTCCCGACGGTCCGCCGGTGATGACCAACTCGCCCATCATCGACCGCATTACGGCTTTGCACGCCACGATCGGCGCGCTGGGAGCCTTGCACCGCCGCGACGTGACCGGCCAGGGCCAGGCGCTTGACGTGTGTCTGCTGGATACGGGCTATACGCTGATGGAGATTCCGATTGCCAACTACCTGCTGACCGGCAAACAGCCCCAGCGCAACGGCAACAGCCCGGGCGGCATCTCGCCGTGCAACGCCTATCAGGCCAAAGACGGCTGGATCTATATTCTGGCCGTGCCCCAGGACATGTTCGGTCGTTTCTGCAAGGGCGTGGGACGCGAGGATTTGCTGGCCGACGAGCGGTTTTCCAGCATTGCCGGGCGGGGCAAGCACGCCAAGGAGATCGACGGTCTGGTCGCCGAGTGGGTCAAGGCGCGGACCGTGGCCGAGGTCAGCGCCGTCCTGGAGCAGGCCGAGGTGCCCTTTGCGCCGGTCCACTCCATTGCCCAGGCGGCCAAAGACCCCCACCTGTGGGAGCGCCAGATGCTGGTCGAAATTGAGGACCAGGGCGAGACGACCTATGTCCCCGGCCTGACCGTCAAATACTCCGATACGCCCGGAGCGATTGGGACGATTCCACAGCCCGGCGATCATAACCAAGAGGTCTACTGCGGACTGCTGGGCTATACGCCCGACGATCTGGCCGACTGGCGAGAGGCCGGGGTGATATAGCCCCGCTCGCCTCGCACGTTCCTGGGAGGAGTGATTCCAATGTCCACGCTCTTCAGACTCGTCTCCATCCTGTGTCTGATCAACGCGGTCGCCGTCCTCGTCTTCAACACCTACTTCCCGCTCAACCCGGCCGCTGTCCAGCCGCTATGGGACTATGTGGTTGACCCGCTGACGCTGATCGTCCTCGTCCTGGTGGTCGGCCTCAACGTCCGCGCCTCGCTCCAGACCACTGGTGCGGAACCGGTCAGGAGCCAAGGACCGGTCGATCTGTTCACCATGGTCACCGCCTTTGTCGGCATCATCTACCTGCATAACTACATACTCAAGTTCTCGGATCATTTTGAGGCCAGCGCCACCATTTGGAATCTCTTCGCCCCGGCTGTGATCGTCATCACGGGTGTTTCGGCCATCAGCTTCTGGCGGCGAGCCGACAGGGGCTGAGGCCCGCCCGGAAATCCCCCTCAGTCCTTGTGTGGCGAAGAAATGCCTTGTCGGGGCGGGTTTGAAACCCGTCCCTGGCGCTCATGCCCTGATCTCTTTGCCGGGTCTCGATGGAGAACGCAGCGTCAGCAGGGCAATCTCGGGGGCGATCCCCAGGCGCATCGGATAGCCGTAGAAACCGACACAGCGGGTGACGAACATGCGCATGTCTCCGCGTTGAAAAATCCCCTGATCCGGGATGCCGAACAGCCCGATCACCGACACCAGGGTGTCCTGGCCCAGGGGTATGCCGATGTGCCCGCCGTGGGTGTGACCGGACAGCACCAGGTCGGCGCAGTTGTCCGGCAGCAGTTCAAAGCCGCGCGGATCATGGTTGAGCAGGATGCGAGGAGCCTGGGGCTGCCAGGCGCGCAGAATCTCGGCGTAGCGCTCGGCCGGGCTGCCGGGCCGGCGCAGGAAGTAGTCCAGGCCCACGACCTCCAGCTCATGGCCGTCGATCGACAGGCTGACCAGGGCGTTGCGCAGGGTGCGCACCCCGGCCTGGTCGAGCAGCGAGACGAGGCGGGTCGGGTTGTCAAAATCGTGGTTGCCCAGGCACGCCCACTGTCCATACGGGGCCTGAATGCGGGCTAGGGCTTCGTATAAGGGGATATCAAAGTCGCCGACCCGGTGGGTCAGAAAATCGCCGGTATGGAGTATGACATCGGCTTTGGCGCTATTGGTCAGCTCGGCCATGTGCAGGAGCCGCCGCCGGTTCATATAGCCCCCGACATGGATGTCGGATAAGTGCGCCACGCGCAGGCCGTCCAGTTCGCGCGGCCAGTGGGGCAGGGCCAGCTCGCGCTCTTCGAGCTGCAAGTCGTACGAGGTCTTGACGCCTGACGCCGAGAACATGAACGGTGTGGCCACGCCTAGTGCGCCGGCCTGGCGAAGAAAGCGACGGCGCTGGGGCGAGACCACGCTGTCCGGAGCGGGTTCGGCGACCTGCACGAGACGTTTCAGACCGCGCAGGCCGAGCGCCCACAGGTCCAGGCCCATATAGCCGAAGAACAGAAAGAGATAGGCGCTGTACCAGATCGCGCCGACCCAGGCCATTCCGGGCGCGTGGAGCAGCGGCAGCTCGTCACTCCAGCGGCCGGTCAGAAACTGGGCGGCCAGAATCAGGTCACACGCCAGCCCGAGCCACAGCGTGGACCGAAAGAGTCCGCTGGAGGAACCCAGGATCTGCTCAAGAGCGGCGTGGAGGCGCAGCCGGGCATACGAGAAGGGGGCAAAACCGATGGGCACCAGCACGGTGAAAAACAGCGCCCGGCGGTAGAAGAGGAGGCTCGTCGCCAGGATGCCCAGGGTCACGAACAGGATGAGGACAAACTGCCAGCGGCGAAGCTGGCGGTAGCTGGTTGAGGCGTGTGTCATGGCTGTTTCATCTGAGCATGTTGCTTGAAAACGGTGGAACTGTGGCTGGCGCAGAGTGCCGGCTAAGAAAGCCGTTCCCATTCTGTTCTCGTGATGTGTGCTTGTCGAAGGATCTGGTTGAGTAAATTCCTTCCGATATCCGACTGATGGGGATTAGGAATACGTACGCGGAGGTTCGCTCTGACCATGAATTGATGTCTTCCTCCAGCATAAGGGCCGTGGAAACCTGCTTGGCGGAGGAAATAAATAAGGTCGTGACGCTCTATAGGACCGAAAGGTGGCATCAGGCGACTTCTCGGACATCCAAGGATATACCCTCGACTGAAGGCAGGGAGTGACCCATCTTCAGCCCAAGGATGATCCAGGCTTCCAAGGCTTCCTGGAGTTCTGCCCGACAGGCTTCGAGAGTGTCAGCGTTGGCCCATACGCCTTCCATCTCCTCAATACTTCCGAAATACCCCTCTCCGTCGGACAGAAGTTCATAGTGGGCCTTGTCCATAGCTGCCTGGATATATGTGGTCAGCACGGTTTTCTCCTTCCCCCGTCCGAAGCGGCGAGCCAGCCCTATGACGTCAGCCAGTCTGCTTGGAAGAAATCATGACAATCTAGGCCGACCAGTTGTCGAGATCGAAACCGTCCGGCAGGGGGGCAAAGAACACGCTGGCCGGCCCGCCAACAGTCCGCGTGGTATGGCCCTTGCCGGTCACGTCGTCGGCCAGAAAGGCTTGGCCGGCCTGCCACTGCCGGGTCTGCTGATCGGTCGTGCCGACTTCCAGCGTGCCCGACAGCACGACGACAATCTGGCGCTGGGGCGCGTTGTGCCAGGTTTGGGACATGCCGGCCGGCAGCTCCACAAAGCGCACCGACGGTGAGACATAGGCGTTGGACAGCATCAGGGTGTGGCCGTCGGCGTCCTGTTGCGGAGTGGTGATCGGAATGTCGATGTCCATGAAGCGCGAACCGCCGTCCTCGGTAGCGTAAAAACGGGTGATCTTCATCGTTCCCCTCCTGGTGTTAGTCGGGCTGAATCGGGTACAGCTTCAGGGCGTTGTCCCACATGATTTTCTTCTTGCTGTCGTC
>WTHE01000725.1:1949-10268 GCA_011523315.1 Candidatus Binatota bacterium | reverse complement strand
GGCCGAGCCCACCCCGGTCAGCTCAATATAGCTGGCAAAGCCGATGCCGACCCAGCGGCCGTCCGCTCGCGCCTCGGCCTGCCATTGGCGCGTCGTCTTCTCGTCCAGGACGGCGCGGGCTTTTTCCAGGCACTCGACCAGACTGGCCCGATCCCAGACAATGCCGGAGGGCGTTTTATACGGGAAATCCTGGGAACGAATGGAATTCTGGAGACGCAGTTCAGCCGCATCTCTGCCGAGTCGGCGAGCCGCCCGGTCAATCAAGCCCTCGGTCACAAAGGTCGTCAACGGGCGGCCCACCCCCCGGTAGGGACCCATTGGCGCCTTACATGTGGCCACTCCCCGGGTTCGACCCCGGTAGTGGGGGATGCGGTAGGGACCGGGTAAAAAGCTGACGGCCTGGACCGGTTCGACCGTTGCAGTCCAGGGATAAATGGAATAGGCGCCGATATCCGACACGACCTCGGCCCGCAGGCCGACAATCGTTCCGTCCTGCTGCACGGCCAGTTCGGCATCGACAATCTCGTCCCAGGCCTGGGTCGAGGTCATCAGGTCTTCGCGCCGGTCGCTGATCCACTTCACCGGACGCCCCAGGCGTTTCGCCACGGCGCATAGGGTCAGCTCTTCAGGATACAGGGACGACTTGGCGCCGAAGCCGCCGCCTACGTCAGCCGCCACTACGCGGACGCTGTGCTCGGGCATATCCAGCAGCTCGGCCAGGGCATCGCGCAACAAACCCGGACACTGGGTTGCCGAGCGTAGCGTCAGGCTTGCGCTGCCCGCCGCATACTCGGCCACACAGCCCCGGTTCTCCATGCACACGGCCGTATGACGATGAAACCGAAAGCGCTCCCGGACACGGACCGGCGCGCTGTCCATGGCCGCGTCAACGTCTCCGGCTGTAAACTGGCGTGACAGGAGGACGTTGCTGCCAGCCTCCTGGTGGAGCACAACCGCGGTCTGGGTCAGGGCCTGCTCGACATCGCTCAGCGCTTCGAGCGGGTCATACTCAACCCGGATGTGCTCAATCGCGTCTTCGGCAATATAGCGACTGTCTGCCACTACAACGGCAACCGCCTCGCCCACAAACCGAACCTTGTCGACTGCCAGGGGCGGAAAACCGGTTTCTTTGTAATCCGCCATTGTTGAGCCGGCCCGGACGGGTTTGATTTCTCGGGCGAGTTCCTGGCCGGTTACGACGGCGATCACGCCATCGAGCCGCAGCGCGGCTGACACGTCGAGCTGGGTAATACGCGCGTGGGCATACGGGCTGCGGACAAAGGCGGCGTGCAGCAGACCGGGCGGCCGGTAATCGTCGACATAGCTCCCGTGTCCGGTCAGCAGGCGCAGGTCTTCTGTCCGCCTGACCCTGGCACCAACGAGTTTTGGGCTGAGCACTGCCATTTATGTCATGCTCGCCTTGAGTCGTTTTGCCGCAGCCTGAACCGCCCCGACAATCCCCTGATAGCCGGTACACCGGCACAGAACTGCGGACAGCCCGGCGCGTATGTCCTGCTCGCTTGGAGCTGGGTTCGTTTGCAGCAGATCGTACGCGGTCAGCAGCATACCCGGGGTACAGAAGCCGCACTGGAGCCCGTGGTGTTCCCGGAACGCGGCTTGCAGGGGATGGAGTCGGCCGTCCTGGGCCAGCCCTTCGACGGTCAGCAGCCGGGCGCCATCGGCCTGGACGGCCAGCATCAAACACGACCGAACGGCCTCACCGTTGACCAGAATGGTACACGCTCCGCAAACACCGTGTTCACAGCCAACGTGGCTGCCGGTCAGGCCCAGATCATGACGCAGGAAATCGACCAACAGGGTGCGCGGCTCGACGTGGCCGCTATAGGTCACACCGTTTATCGTCAGCTGAACGGACCGCCGGTCAGTCATGGCGCGAACTCCTGGGGGCGGGCCGCGGCCTGTTGGATCGCCCGCTGACTGAGCACCCGGGTCAGGTGACGCCGAAACTCGGCCGAGGCGTGCAGGTCGCTGTCCGGCTCAACCAGTTCGGCCGCCCGCGTGGCCGCCGCCCGGCGGCTGGCCTCGCCCGGTCCGTCTTGGATGAGCAGCTGCTCGACCTCCCGGAGTCGGACCGGCTGTGGGCCGAGCCCCGCAGTCGCCAGCCGGGCTGAGCGACAGCGGTCGTCCCGCACCTCAAGCAGCGCGGCGATTCCGACCAGGGCAAAATCTCCGTGGCGCCGGGCAAACTCGACAAACGCGTGGCCATAGCTGGAACACACGGTTGGAAAGCGGACCTCGAGCAGCAGTTCGTCGGGCATGAGGGCGGTGCTGAGATAGCCGACAAAGAAGTCTTCAGCCGCCACCACTCGGCTGCCGCGTGGTCCCCGGATGACAAATTCGGCGCCCAGAGCCACGGCTACCGTCGGGTACTCGGCCGCCGGGTCGGCGTGGACCATACTCCCCCCGATGGTCCCTCGGGTGCGGATCGGGAGATGGCCGATCAGCCGTGTCGCCCGGTGCAGGAGCGGCGCGTGCTGGGACACCAGCTCAGAAAACTCGATCTGGCGCTGACGGGTCACAGCCCCGATGCGGAGCTGACCGGGCTGATGCCGAATATAGGCCAGCTCTGAGACGCGTTTGATATCGATCAGGACGCTCGGCACGCTGAGACGGAAGTTCAGCAGCGGCATCAGGCTCTGACCACCGGCCAGCACCTTGGCCTCGTCACCGTAGCGCCCGAGCAGAGCCACGGCTTCGTCCACGGTGCGGGGGGCGTGGTAGGCAAACGGCGCGGGTTTCATGTGGCTGTGCAGGCTGGCTGCTCGGGGATGGCGGCTTAAGAGCGTCGGCCACAGGCGACCGGGCTGCTTGGCGAGCCTCCCGGAGACATGCTTGACCTCTGCCCCCGCACCATGAACCCGTACTTTCCGGTCTAGGGGGCGAGTCGCAATCCGGCGATGAGGCGAAGCAGCGTGTCGAGTACTTCCTCGCGGGCTTCCGCACTATCGCCAGCCTGACCGATATAGACAGACGCCTCAAAGAGCATGGCCCAGGCCAGGCGGGCCAGGGATTCGACCGGCTGCTCTTCGATCAGTCCCTCGGCCATCAACCGTGTGAACACGGTGCGCAACAGCATCAGCCCCGGCCCGCTCTGTTGCAGGGTGACCCAGTCAAGGACCGCCGGACCGTCGGTATGGACAATGCGCCGTACGCTCGGGCTTGAGGCATATTCGATAAAAGCGTGGCAGCCCGTCACAACGAAGCGCTGCCAGGTGTCGCCCTCGGCCGCCTGTATACGCTCGAGAACCGCTTGGATCAGGGCGGTTCTCTCTTCCTCAAACACCGCCTTAAACAGGGCCGCTTTGTCGCGGTAGTGGTAGTACAGCGCGCCTCTGGTTACCCCGGCGCGTCGCACAATCTCTTCTGTCGCGGTTTGCGCATAGCCCTGCTCGGTAAACATCTCCCGGGCAACGCCGATCAAGGCTTTCCGGGTCCTCTCAGACTGTTCGTCTTTTGACAGTGCGGCGGACAAGGGACTCCTCCTCTTTCAGTTGCTGAAACACTGCCCGCGTGTGACACATGCACACTGTCCATAATCGTCACAAATGTCAACTATCCGTCAGGC
This sequence comes from Candidatus Binatota bacterium, assembly GCA_011523315.1. Lineage (GTDB taxonomy): Bacteria > Desulfobacterota > Binatia > Bin18 > Bin18 > JAAXHF01. The sequence goes on along the minus strand of WTHE01000725.1, from coordinate 6,682 downwards.
CAGGTCCTGGTACATGCCAAGGCTGTGGCCCTAGCACAAATAGTGACTTACCGTTCAAGCCGCAGTGGCTCTGCAGGGCAGCTGCCCAGGCATGGCGGCTCAAGAGCGGCGGGCTACTTGACGAGCCCGCCGGAGACATGATTGACCTGTGGGCGCACCTGCGAGAGGACGGAGGCGATGACGACAGAACCTGTAGTGATTGATTGTGACGGACACATTCTGGAACCGCCCGATCTGTGGGAAACCTACCTTGAACCCCGCTACCGTAAGCGGGCTCTGCGCCTGCGGGTCGGCGAGGATGGCTATGAGTATCTGGAGGTCGATCAAAAGCGGGCCAAGCTGGTCAAACCCGGCATGCTGGGGACGCTGGGCGGCATGGGCAAGCAGGTCGAGGAAGCCCAGCAGTTGCGCCGCCGGGCCATGGACGGCGAGGTCAGCCCGGAAGACATGCGGGCCATTCGGATGAGCCCCAAGCAGACCTACCTGAGGGGCGCCGCGTTTGGCACCATGGATATGAAGGAGCGGCTGGCACTCCTCGAACAGGAGGGCATGCAGAAGGCCGTGCTGTATCCGACGCTCGGCCTGGTGTGGGAAGCCGAGCTGTTCGACGCCGAGCTGTCGTCTGCCTATTGCCGGGCCTATAACCGCTGGATCGCCGACTTCTGCCGCGATTCCGGCGGACGGCTGGTGCCGATCGCCCATGTGTCCCTGGGTGAGCCCGAGGAAGCCGCCCGTGAGCTGCAGCGGGCCGTCGAGGACGGCTGCAAGGGCGCCTTTGTCGCCCCGTTCACGCTGACGCGCATCCCGCATGGCGACCCGCGCCACGACGCGGTGTTTGCCGCCGCCCAAGACCTCGACGTGCCGCTGGCCATTCACCCGACCTTTGAACCGCCCGAGTTCAGTATCCACCATCGCTATGACAAGTTCGGCTGGGCGGCCTGGTATAACGACCTGTTTGCCGGTCAGGGCGTGCAGCACGCCTTTGCCACCTTCTTTCAGCTCGGCGTGTTCGAGCGCTTCCCGCGCTTGCGGACCGTGGTGCTGGAGTCGCAGGCCGGCTGGATCGGCTACTTCCTGGACCGGGCCGATGCCATCTTCAAGGGCACGACGCTCAGCGCCACGGTCAGGCTCAAACACCCGCCTTCGTACTACTTCAGGCGCCAGTGCTATATCTCGGCCGACCCGGAGGAGCGGACCATCAGCGCGCTGACCGGCATAGTCGGTGAGGACAAGTTTTTCTGGGCCAGCGATTATCCCCATCCCGACCATCCAGATAATTATCTGGAAGAACTGGGCGAGATGGTGGCGCCGATGACCGACGCGGCCCGACGCGGTATCCTGGGCCAGAACGTGGCCAGGGTCTATAAGCTCGACTGAAAAAGGGGGAAGAGACAATGGAGATTGGCATTCTCGTTCCAGCCACGTCCGATACCAAGAACATCGCCGACATTGCCCAGCGGGTCGAGAGCCTCGGCTTTGAGTCGCTGTGGATTCCCGAACACCCGGTGATTCCGGTCGGCTTCAAAACCGAAGTCCCGGGCGGAGGCACGCTGCCCCGGCACTACAACCGCTGGGCAGACCCGTTTGTGGCCCTGACCATGGCTGCGGCGGTGACCTCGCGCCTCAAGCTGGCGACCGGCATCTGTCTGTTCCCGGAGCGCGAGCCGCTGATCACGGCCAAGGTCATTGCCAGCCTCGACATGTACTCCGACGGCCGGGTCATGATCGGGGTTGGCGCGGGCTGGCTGCGGGAAGAGACCGAGGTCATGGGCACCAGTTTCCGGCTGCGCTGGAGACGGCTGCGTGAGACGACCGAGGCGCTGCGCCTGTGCTGGACCCAGGAGGAGCCGAGCTATCAGGGCGAAATGGTCCAGTTCCCGCCCGTGTATTGCGATCCCAAACCGGTCCAGCCGTCCGGTCCGCCGATCTTTCTGAGCGGACACGTGCCAAAAGCGCTCGAACGGGTCGCCCGCACCTATGACGGCTGGTGTCCGCTGGCGTTTGATCCCGCAGACTATAAAGCCAAGGTCAACACCATTCGGGAGCTGACCCGGGAAGCCGGGCGTGACCCGGACGATCTCCAGATGTCGGCCTTTGTCGATCCCAAAGACGGCGGCCTGTCGGCCGACGAGCTGGCCGCCTTCCGGGATGCGGGGGCGAGTCGGATCGTGCTCTTCTCACAGCCGTTTGCCAAGGAGATTGCCGAGGGCAACCCGCTCGGCTGTATCGACCGGGTGGCGCCGATTGTGGAGCGGGCCCAGGCCGTGTAGGCCGAACCGGGGACGGCCGACTACAGCGCAATCGGGTAGGGCGACAGCTCGCCCGCGTCGTATCGGTCGGCCAGACCCGGCGTGGCATTTTCCCACACCAGCAGCATGGCCCGCTTGGGCGAGAAGCCCTGGTGTCGAATATCGGCCGGCATGGCCGCCACATCGCCCGGCTTCATGATGACCCGCGCCCGGGGGCGGCCGGTTTCCTTGTCGCTGACCTGCCAGGTGATCTGATCGCTGAGCTGAATAAACCACTCGACCCGGTCGTTGCCGTGAATGACGGGCAGGATGTGTTCCTCGGTGGTCGGACAGAACAGACTGTTGCGGCAGACCGAGACGACCGACGGGTTCCAGGTCACGTCCGAGCGGGACAGATACTTGAACAGATTGAAGGCGTGGACCTCGTGCTCAAAGCCGGGCTCGGCGTGAACTTCCGGTTCCGTCTGGTCCACGTCGGCAAACGCCCGGTTGACCGGATAGCCGCTCTCGTCCGAGCGCAGGCAGGCATCGCCGGGTAAGCCCGGCATGCGTTTGCATACCTCCCGCTGACGCTCGATCGCGGCTCTGTTGGTCCCGTGTTTTTTGCCAAACACGGACGTGCCGGTCTCGGCCGGAGCGGCAAAGGGATCAAAGCCGGCGTTGGTCCAGTCGGCCAGCATGGCCTGGAAGGTGTCCAGAATCTGGGGCGTGTCAAAACTTTCGACATAGTCGAGGCCGGCCCGGTGGTAGCTGTCGTCATACCGGCCGGCGTACAGTTCCACCCGGCCGTACCTGTTGCGCGTACCCAGTACGGTGTCGAAATTGACCCAGCCATAGAAGAAGCCCCAGGCTACGTCTCGGACCAGGGCGCGCAGGAAGGCGTCAACCGGCATGGTGTGAGACAGTTGGGTTTCCCGGGCGGGCCAGCTGACGGTCACAAAATATTCGTCTCGGCTGAACGAGAATCGGCCCAGCTCGAAGCTTGTATAGCCGGTGGTGGGGTGGGGCTCTGAAGCGTTCGGCATGGTGTCTCTCCTCGGGGTCTGTCGTCCTATGCCCGGCACGCTATGCCTGACACACTATGTCTGACACGCTATGCCTGACATACCTCGGCCCACTTTTCGACGGTGAGAGCGCCGTGCAGGGTTTGCAGCAGGACGACGCCGGGTTGGGCGGCGACAAACTGATACGCCGCATCTGCGGGCAGCAGGGCCTGATGGCCACGGCTCAGTTTCATCCAGCCCATTCTGCGACCGACCGGGCTGCCGGGAACGCGCACCGCGCCGTGGCTGTCCTGGGCCAGGACCGACCGCGGATCGTCGAGTTTGAGCAGATGAATCTCCACCTGGCCGTCCAAGACCACGGCAAACTCGTCATGGGCGCACACAAACCAGTCCGAGCGGCCCTCGGCACGCATGACCTCGACCACGTATTCCAGGTTTTTCGCCACCGCGATTTTTTCATACGGCTCAGCCTGAGCCGCCACCTCGAACACATTGGAAAAGGCGTAGTGCCGCGGGTCGTCGTCGATGATTTCGAGCCGCCCCTTTTCGTAGCGGTCAAGCGAGCCAAACACGGTGGTGTAGTCAGCCATCAGCCTGTCTCCTTTTGCCTGTGCGAAAGTCTGCCGCGCTATTCGAGCCGCTGCGAGGGAAGCGTATCCAGGTAGGAGCGGACAACCCGGTCGAAGGTCTGCGGCTGCTCGGCATACGTCCAATGGCCGGCCCGGGTGATGATGGCCAGCTGACAGTTTGGCATCCGGTCGCGCAGATAGACGTGGTACTTGACCGGGGTGAAGCGGTCCTCATCGCCGCAAATGGCCAGGCTCGGGACCTGAATGCCGCTCACCCGGCTCATGAAGTCAAAGCTGTCGTCGCTGATCCAGTCTTTATAGGTGACCCGCGGGTCGGTGTCGGCGGTCAGCGCCTCGATTTCGTCGATCACCGACTGCGGCGTGCTTTTGGCATAGCCCATGCGCGGGTCAAGCGCCAAGGGCGGTTCGCCCTCGACCGCCCGGCGGGCATTTTCCAGGATGACGGGATCAACGCGCAGCCGAGCCCCGGTGTCGATCAGCAGCAGGCCGTCCAGCAGCTCGGCGTGGTAGACGGCCAGGGCCAGGGCGATGCCCCCGCCCAGGGAGTGGCCGGCGACAACACAGCGGTCCCAGCCCAGATGGGCGGCCAGCCGGGCCACACAATAGGCATAATCCGCCACCCCCCGAAAACCGTCACCTTCTGAGCGGCCGTGGCCGGGCAGGTCAATGGCGACTGCGGCATGGCGATCGGCCAGGGCTGCCATATGCCGCGCCCACACCCGCCCGTCGCAGCCCGTGCCGTGCACGTACAGGATGCGGCGGCCGGGTGGCGCCGCAAGGTCTCCGGCGGTGTGGTAGTGAATCTTGAGCCCGTCAATTGTCGCTGATCCCATGACTGCTCCTTACTGCCTCTCGCCGGCTCACATATTCATCTCGTTACATGTTCATCT
>WTHE01000725.1:0-1849 GCA_011523315.1 Candidatus Binatota bacterium | reverse complement strand
CTGCTCCTTACTGCCTCTCGCCGGCTCACATATTCATCTCGTTACATGTTCATCTTGTTACATGTTCATCTTGCGCGCAAAGTCGTCCATGGCCTGCTGAATGCCGTCCAGACCCCGGGCCCAGAAGGGCAGCGCGGCAAAGAAGGAATCGTAGCCCATGCCGCTGTAGCGTTTGAACTCTTCGATGTAGGCATCGACCGAATCGACGTACATCGGGCTGATCATGATCGGGATATCACTCATCGCCCGGCCGGCTTGTTCGGCGGCGACCCGCAGGGCGCCCAGGCTTTCATGAAACGCGGCAACGCTCTTGGGCACGGCCAGCCAGCCGTCGCCAAACTCGACCACCCGCCGCATGGCACGGGCCGAGTGGCCGCCGATCCAGATCGGTGGCGGCTGTTGGAGCGGCTTTGGCTCGCACTCGATATCGCTGAAGCTGACGAATTCTCCCTCAAATTCCGGGTCGGGCTGCGTCCACAGGGTCTTCATCGCCCGCAGGTACTCATCGCTCAATGCGCCACGGCGGCGAAACGGCGCGCCGAGCAGCGTGATCTCTTCTTCCAGCCAGCCGATGCCGGCCCCGAAGATGGTGCGTCCGCCAGACAACACATCGAGCGAAGCCCACATCTTGGCGGTGACGATCGGGTTGCGGTGCGGCAGGACCAGCACGAAGGTCCCCAGTTTGATGCTGGTGGTCACGCCGGCCAGGAAGCTCAGCGCCACCAGGGGGTCCAGAATAGGGGCGGTCCTGATCCGGCCGGTGTCGTTATACGGATAGGTCGAGTTGATCGTCTTGGGGAAGACGACATGGTCGGGCACCCAGATGGAGTCAAAACCCAGGGTTTCGGCCTGTTGGGCCAGCGTCCGCTGGGTATGCAGCGCGTCCGGTCCTGAGGCGTAGGGGCCGACTGTTGGCAGAAACATCCCGAATTTCATACTGTCCTCCTTCGTGTGTGATGGTCAGCAGGGTCGTGCGGACGAACGTCGAAGGCTCTGGCGGAGAGCGCCAGACTGGCCGTTCGCCCTTGGGGTGCCGCTATCTTCTGAGCTTGCGCTGGCCCGGAGGTGAGGACTGAGCTACGTGCTCGGCGCTCACCTGGCCTTTGTCAATGCGCAAGCTGAAGCCGCAGTCTGGATTGTGGCACACCCAGACTTTGAACGGGATGTCGCCACCGTGTGGTCCATAGTCCGAGAGTGGGACGAGCACTCCCTGACCGCACTGCCGGCAGGTTGGCCATTCTTTTTCCGCCATACAAAAACCCGAATGCGCGCTCAGTCCTTCATACGTAAACCGAGTCCAAAAGACAAGGGAGATTGACTGTTTACAGATCAGGCGGCTTGCGTCTTGATCGCGTCTTCGACCACGGTACCGTTGAAGAAGTCGGGGTTCATCCCCGTCCACAGCGCAGCCGGATTGGTAAACACAAAATCTTCAAAATCACGCTCGGTCAAAATGTCCTTTTCCACCAGCTCGTAGGCTTCGGCCAGGACGTGGCTCATGTCGGGCACATCCCAGTGGCCGATGTCTGAGCTGAAGATGGCGCCCAGGCGTGCGCCAAAGGGGTTCATCCTGGTCTGAAAGGCCGTGGCGTTGAGGGGATCGTCGGCCTCGCAGCCAAAGTAGAAATTCGGCACGAACAGGTCTTTGATATCCTCGGCCGTGTTGATCCCGCAGCGGACCCAGTCGTCCTCCGGGTCTTCCCGCTTTCCGGCCAGCGCGCTGCGGCGCAGGTCCAGGCCGTCCAGTCTGTCCTGGACGATGGCATCGCCGTAGCGCCGGTGGAGGTCCAGGAACAGCTCGGCGTTCAGGTTGGCCGGGTCATAGTTTGCCAGGCCGCGCGGGTTGCGT
>WTHE01000475.1 GCA_011523315.1 Candidatus Binatota bacterium | reverse complement strand
GTTTATCCAATGGGGAGGAAACTATTACTGGCTGCGGGCGGCGTCGGCACGCTCGGAGTCGGTGGCCCGTTGGCAGTATGTGATCGGGGGCATCGTCGTCGTCCTGGTCGTGCACGGCGCTTTAGGCGTGCTCGGGCTGTATGCCGGCAGCGTCTACCGCGAGGAGTTTCTCGGCACGGCCGATCCGATGAGCGCGTACGGCATGCTGATGCGCAGTCTGCCCGCCTGGGTTGCGCTGTTTGGACTGGTGACAGCCCTGGCGGCGACCATTTCGACCACCAGCAACGCCCATATGGGGATCACCGCCACGCTGGTGCGCGATCTCTACCAGCGCTTTCTCCACCCCCAGGCCACCAGCGACCAGGTCTTGCGGATGAGCCGGATTCTGACCGTGGTGACCGGGGGGGGCATCTGGGCGCTGAGTTTTTACCCCGGCGGTCCGTATTTTCTGCTCGCCATCAGCTGTGCCCTGTTGGGACCGGCGGCGCTGGTCTTTTTGCTCGGCCATCGGTGGTCGGGCCTGACTGCGACGGGCGCCTTCTGGGGAACCCTGCTCAGCATGATTACGATGGCGATCCATGAAGGACTCCAGCTGACCGGTCTGATCAGCTGGTCAGCCCATACGGTGATTATTGGCACGGTGGTTGCCCTGCCGCTGATTATCGGGCTGTCTTTGCTCACCGCAGCCCCGCCCTCAGTCCGCGAACCGGGGCAACTGACCCTGCACGACGAGCATCGGCGCGTGCTGAGACTGCTCGGCCAGGGCTATACCCAGATGGTCGAAATAACCGATTTTCTGACGCTCGATACCGCCCGCGGCAACCGACTGATTGAAGAACTCGTCGGAGAAGGCCTAGTTCAACGTCAGGCTGGGCAAGGGCCTCATTTTTTCACCCTGGCCCTGACCGCCCGTGGACGCCAGCAGCTGCGAGACGGCGCGCCCGACAACGGAGCCACACAGGACCCTATCGGACTACAGGTTCTCGAACACATCGAGTCGAGCCCCAGGACTCTGCGTGCCTTAGGCGTAAGCCTGGGCGTCCAGGCCTCAACCCTCGGGGCGGTGGTGAGTCGTCTCGACCGGCTCGGCTATCTGCACAACACCGGGATTTGGGAACGGCGTATCTCCCTGTCTCAGAAAGGTCAGACCGTGCTGGCCACGTCCCACGCTGAGCAAACACCAGCAGTACACCCCAAATGAGCAACCCACAAAACGGAGGAACAATGCGATACGGTTTACACTTGGCCAACGGCGTGTCGGTCACCGATCCGGCCGTGCTCAAAGATGTCTGCCAGCTGGCCGAAGAGCTGGGTTATGAGTCGATCCTGATCGGCGACCACGTCCTGCCGCCGCGCAAGATCAACTCCAAATTCCCGCTGCCGGTCGAGGACCCCCAGATCCACATGTATCAGGATCAGCACTGGCCGGACTGCTTTGCCATGCTGGGCTTCATGGCCTCGATTACTTCCAGCGTCCGGCTGGGAACCAGCGTCTTTATCGTCCCCTATCGGCACCCTGCGGTCACGGCCAAGATGGTCGCCACCCTCGACAAGCTCTCCAACGGACGCATTATTGCCGGCGTTGGCAGCGGCTGGATCGAGGAGGAGTTCAATTTTCTGAACGCCCCGTTTGCCGAGCGGGGACGCATGACCGACGAATACATCGAGGTCATGAAAGCCCTGTGGACGGACGCCCATCCGCGCATTGAGGGCCGGTTCGTGACCATTGACCGGGACGTGAACTTTGGCCCCTACCCGGTCCACAAGCCCCACCCGCCGATCTGGGTCGGCGGCAACACCACGGCCGCCCTGCGCCGCGTCGTGCGCTGTGCCGACGGCTGGCAACCGGCCGGCCTGATGCCGGACTTGATCGGCCAGAAGCTTGACCAACTGCGCTCGCTGATGGCCGAGGCGGGACGCGATTTCAGCCAGCTCGAAATCACCTGCCTGGTCGGCACGGACACGACCGAGGCGGTAGCCGATGTCTTCGACACGCTGGGCGCCCACGTTTTGTACGGCCTGGTGTCGGCGACCGATGAAGAAACGCCCAAGCTGTTTGCCGAGATCAGGCGCTACGCCGAAACCATGTCGCAGCGCGGCTAGACAAAGGCAGGGGCAAGGCAAAGGT
>WTHE01000638.1 GCA_011523315.1 Candidatus Binatota bacterium | reverse complement strand
GTTTTAGCGATCCATGGCCGCCTTGAAAGGAGCAAATGAGCGCCGGTGCGTTCGTTTATTGAGGACAACCTGTCCGGGCTTCAGTCTCCGACCGGGTCTTCGCTGACCTGGGCGACCTGGCCGCCGGCGCGTCGCCAGCGCAGCCAGCCGCCCAGCCGTCGCAGCCGCTCAAACACGCCCGCCAGGCCGGCTTCCATATCGTCGAACAGCGAGTAGGCGACCGGCGTCACCAACAGGGTAATCAGCAGACACAGGCTCTGCCCGCCGATCACCACCACCGCAATGCCGCGGTGGCTCTCGGCCGCCGGACCCTGGCCGATCAGGATCGGCACCATGCCCGCCACCAGGGCCAGGGTCGTCATCAGGATCGGTCGCAGGCGTTCCCGGTTGGCCCGCATGATGGCCTCGTCGCGGGGCAGGCCCTGGGCGCGCAGATTGATCGTGTGATCGATCTGCAGAATCGAATTCTTCTTGACAATGCCAAACAACAGCAGCATGCCCAGAATCGCAAACAGGGCCAGATGCTGGTCAAACATCCACAGCGACAGCAGGGCAAACGGCACTGCCAGGGGCAGCGACAGCATGATGGTGACGGGGTGCAGAAAACTCTCGAACTGGGCGGCCAGAATCATGTACATGCCGATGATCGACAGCAGAAAGGCAAGCTGAAAGCTGGCGATCATCTCGGCAAACATTTTCCCCATGCCCGATACGCCGGTCGTATAGCCGAGCGGCAGGCCCATGTCCTCGACTTCGGCATCAATATCGGCGAGTGCGTCGCTGAGCGCTTTGCCCTGGGCCAGGTTGGCCGTAATCGTGATCTGGCGCTGGCGCTCCTGGCGATCAATCTGGACCGGTCCGGTGCCCGGAATCATATCGACCAGGCTGCTGAGCTGGACCTGGCCGACCGCCGCCGAGGGGATGGAGGTCTGTTGAATGACTTCCGGCCGGTTGCGGCTCTCGGGTGCCAGCCGCAGCCGCACGTCGTAGAGTTCGTCGCCCTCGCGGTAGGTGGTAATCTTCTCGCCGGCGACCATGATACGGATGGTTGAGGCGATATCGGCCGCCTCAACGCCGAGGTCGGAAGACTTGCGCCGGTTGAGGTGGACTTGCAGTTCGGGATTGCCGCCCTCATAGGTCGAATCAACGTCCCGCAGCCCGGCGATCTGCTGGACGCCCGTTTTCAGCTCCTCGGCGTAGTCTTGCAGGGTCTCCAGCTCCGGACCGCGCAGGTTGTACGACACGTCAACGTTCTGGACGCCGCCACCGCTGACGGGCAGAATCTGGTCGACGCTGATCCGCATCCCCGGAAAGCCCTCGACCTTCTGGCGGGCCAGATCCATGACTTCGTACTGCTTCAGCTCGCGTTCGGTGTAGTGATCGAGGGTGACCACAATCTTGGCCCTGGTGACCGACTCGCCAACCACCGAACCCACCTCGGTCAACAGATGGGCCACCCCCGGCAGCGGCTTGATTTCGTCCTCAATCTGGGCGGTCACCGCATCGGTCTGGGCCAGCGAGTAGCCCGGCGGGGTCTTGATATTGATTTCAAACTCGCCCCGATCATCGCTGGCCATCAGGCTGGGACGGACCAGGTCGGCAATCCACGGGGTGCCGATAAACAGCCCCAGGGTGAGGCACACCACCACCCAGCGGTGGCGCATCGACCAGGCCAGCATGGCCGTGTAGCTGCGGTCGATGAGCCGGTAAAAGATGGACTCGCGGGACGAGTGGGCCTTGTGGCCGGTATTTTTGGGCAGGAAACGGGCACACATCATCGGCGTCAGGGTGAACGACACCAGCAGTGAGACCATGATGGCAAAGGCCATGGTGAAGCCGAAGCTGCTGAGCCACATGCCGATAATGCCCTTGAGAAAGCCGACCGGAATAAAAATCACCACCAGCGACAGGGTGGTGGCGCTGACGGCCAGACCCACCTCGGCCGTCGCGGCCCGGGCTGCCTCAAACGGACTCATGCCCTTCTCTTCGATATAGCGGTAGATGTTTTCCAGCACGACGATGGCGTCGTCAATCACGATTCCCACGGCCAGGGTCAGGCCCAGCAGCGTGACCCGGTTCAGCGAGTAGCCGGCCGCCGCCAGCAGGGTATAGGTGGCAATGATCGAGACCGGGATGGAGACCGCAGCAATGATGGTTGAGCGCAGGTTGCCCAGAAAGAAGAACACAATGATGCTGGCAAAGATCGAACCCAGGATGAGATGTTGTTCGACCTCATGGACCGAGGCGATGACAAACTCCGACTGGTCGCGGGTGACGAGCGCTTCCACCCCGGGCGGCAGGAGTGTACGAACCGCGACCAGGCGTTCCTGCACGGCCTCGACCGCATCCACGGTGTTGGCGCCCGACTGTTTGCGAACGACCAGCGACACGGCGTTCTTGCCGTCGTAGCGCGACAGCGAGCGGGGCTCTTCCACCCCGTCCTCGACCCGGCCGATGTCGGCGATGGTAATCGGCACGGTGTCTCGGGTCGCCACCACGATATCCTCAAACTCGCGGACCGATTTGACCCGACCCAGCGTGCGCAGGACGGTCTCTCCGCTGTCCTGGGTGATGCGGCCGCCGGGAAACTCGACGTTTTGTTTGGCCAGCGCCTCGGCCACCGTCCGTATCGACAGCCGATAGGCCAGCAGCCGCTCATGGTCGAGCAAGACCTGAATCTCACGCTTGCGGCCGCCAAGAATATCAATCGCTCCCACCCCGGACACCGACTCCAGGGGCTCCTTGACCTGGTTCTCGGCGATTTCGGTCAGTTCTTTCAGGCCCCGGAAACCGGATACGGTAATCGTCGCAATCGGGGTGGCGTCAACATCGAACTTCTCCACAATCGGCGGGTCGGCGTCTTCGGGCAGATCGGCCAGAATTGTGCCGACTTTGTCCCGCACTTCCTGGGCTGCAATGCCGAGTTCTTTCTCCAGCACAAACTGGACTATCACCTGCGACAGCCCCTCACGGGTCACCGAGCGCAGCTCGTCGATCCCGCTGACCGTGTTGATCGCTTCCTCAACGATCTTGGTGATCTGGGCTTCAATTTCTTCGGGACCGGCGCCCGGCAGGGTCGTGGTCACGGTGACCACGGGCATTTCAACCTTGGGCATCAGTTCCAAAGTCAGGCTTTGGTACGAAAACCACCCGGCCACGACCAGGACCCCGATCAGCATGGTGGCAAAGACCGGCCGGCGAACACAGATATCGGCGAGAATCATTGGGCCTCCGCAAGCGGCAGTGAACGATGAGCTGCTCGATCAGGTCACACACTGGACGCTGAGTGCTGCCTGTCTCTTGGGCATGTGTGTCATCCTTCGCTGTCCTCGGTCTGCACAGCCATGCCATCGGCCAGACGGTTCAGGCGACTGACCGCGACCACGTCATCCGCAGCAAGCCCTTCGGCGATTTCAATCCACTCCCCGTCCTCGACCCCGGACCGCACCTCACGCGAAGTCACGATATTGTCCTTGACCACGAACACCCGCTCCACCCCGGCATAGCGCGACAGGCCCAGACGCGGGATGAACAGGGCCTCTTCTTCGCCCAGCACACCCGTGATGTGGGCAAAATAGCCGGGCCGCAGCTTGCGGTCCGGATTTGGAATCTCGGCTTCGATGAGCAGGGTGCGGGTGCGATGATCGACCTGAGCGGCCATGCGGGTCAGCCGGCCGTCGAACATCTCACCCGGCAGGGCTTCGACCTCGACCCGCATCGCCATGCCGATCCGAGCCACCGCCGCGAACCGTTCCGGGACGGGCGCCCGCAGCTTGAGCGGATTCACCACCACCACCTCAAACAGCTTTGAGGCCGCAGTTTTGTACTCACCCGGGTTGGCGAACCGCTCTTGGACAAAACCGTTGACCGGCGACACAATCCGGGTGTCGCGCAAGCGCTTCTCGGCTAGAGCCAGCGCCTTCTTTGCCGTTTCGACCTGAGCTTCGGCGACTTTGTACTCGGCTTCGGCGGTATCGCGGCGCTGGGGAGGAATAATCTGCTCGGCAAACAGCTCCTGGATGCGTTCGTTTTCAGCCGCGGCCCGGATATACAGGGCTTCGGCCTGTGTGACGGCACTCTCCGCCACCTCAACCTCGAGGGCCAGTTCTTCCTGTTCCATTTGGGCCAGCATCTGGCCACGGCTGACCTGATCGCCAAAATCCACCGCGACCGTGCTGACATAGCCCTCCTGCTTGTTCGACAGGATAACCGTCTCATGGGCAAACAAGGCTCCCTGGCCGCGGCCGGTGCGTTGGATTTGACGCATGACCGGCGAGGCGACCTGGACCGTCAGGGCTGGCGCGCCTGCCGCCGCAGCCTGGTCAGCCTGGCCGGCTTTGGCCGCCTCGGCCTGGGCGACCTCGGAGTCCCCGGACTGGCAGCCGCCCAGCATTGCCAGCAGCGGCACCACAACGACCGACACCAGACGTCTCACGATGACAACTCCCTGTAACCGTTATAGTTGGGGTTGAGCACCCCGTGCATCAGCAGGTCGAGCAGAATCTCGGCATCTTCCGAGGCGGACCGCGCCGTCAGCCCGAGGGCCCGCTGCTGGAAACAGCCCCGCATCGACTCGCTCAGGGCAAAGGCCGAGGCTTCGTTGTCATGCGGACGCAGCACCCCGGCATCGACCGCCTCTTGGAGCGTCTCCTCAATGAAACGGATGTGGTCGAGGTACAGGTCCAGCGTGTGGGACGCCTCGGGGTGGTCCGGCGAGGCGGCCAGCAGGTTACGCTCAAGCAGCAGCATCTTAAAAAAGTCGCGGTTGGTATCGCTCAGCTCAAGGACGACCTCGACCAGACACACGATTTTTTCGAGCGGCGCGCTGACTTCTTTGACCTCGGCCCGCACCTGGTTGGTGAAGTTCTCCATCCCCTGTTCGACCGCAGCTTTGAACAGCTCTTCTTTTTTGTGAAAGTACAGATAGATCGTGCCCTTGGCGATCTTGGCCTCTTCTGCTACGCGATCAACGGTCGCTCCCTGAAAGCCGTGCCGCGACACCACCCGATACGTCGCATCCAGGATTTCCCGGACGCGGAACTCGCGTAACATCTCCTCTTTTGTGTTGGCTGAATTTTTAGTCATATGACTGACTATACAGTCAGTCACCAATACAGTCAACAGGCACCGCACCGGCCGTGCCTACGGCGTAAGGATGGCGAAGCCCTCACGCGACGCCGCCTGATTCAGCCGCGCATCGAAGCAGACAAAGCCCAAGCTCGCAGGCTCATCCTCGGCAGCAACGAGCGCGGCCGCGAGTTGCAGACTGTCCGCAGCTCTGAGCGGATGGACACGGAGCAGGCGTTGCGCCACGGTCTTGATCCGTCGGCTTGGTTGTACTTCGTACCACACCTGCGACAGCGCGGTGAGGCGCCCGAGGTGCGCGGCAACGTCGTCCGGTTTCAGGCTTCCGTCTCGCTCCCGCCGCGAGATCGCCGCGACATACTCGATTGCCGTCCCCCACCACACGACGATCTGCTCATCCGCTTCGAGCACCCGCAGAGCCGCCTGCCGGCGCGGTTCATCCACGCTCAGGGCAACCAGCGCAGAGGTATCCCAGAAATTCACCGGTCGCCCTCCCGGCGTTCTTCCGAGCGTTCCTCAAGCACAGCGTCCAGCAGCCCGCTGCCCTGGCGCACGGGCTGTCTCACAATATCGAGCGGGCTGCCGGAACTGCGGCGCGTGACGATATCCGCCTGCACCAAGCGGGCAAGCTTAGCCTCTCTGTCCACCGCGTCCAGCTCTTGTCCGTCCCCGGCGCCCTGCCCAACCGGAACAATGCGGGCGACGGGCGTTTTGCGCTCTATCACCACGACGGATTCTCCCGCTTTGACCCGGCGCAGATAGGCGCTCAAGCCATTCTTGATTTCTGAAATCGTCGCACGGATCATATGCATTCCTCACCAGCAGTTTGATATGGCTATATTAGTCTTTTCAAAGAAGCCTAACAAGCCATAATCTTCTTGTAGAGGAGGCCCGGCAGCGCAGGTCGGGTGAATTGCCCGATTCTGCGAGAGTAGACAGACGCGGACGGTCGCTACTTGCCCTGAAACTGGGGACGGCGTTTTTCCATGAAGGCGCGCACGCCTTCGCGGTAGTCCTGGCTCTCGGAGCAGGCGGTCGATAAGGCCCGGATCTTGTCTGCGTCCCGCAGGGCTGCGGCTTTGGTGCTCTCGCGGACGAAGAATTTGTGGGCGGCCACGCTGAGCGGAGCATTGTCGGCCATTTTGGTGGCGTAGTCGCGGGTGAAGGATTCGAGTTCGGCTTTCGGCATGACCCGATTCACCAGGCCCATGCGCTGGGCTTCTTCCGCCCCGTAGGTCCGGGCGGTCATCAGGATTTCTGCCGCGTTGGCCACCCCCACGACCTGCACCAGGCGCTCCACGCCGGTCTCAATGGCATACGCAATGCCCAGCCGGGCGGCCGGAATGCCGAAACTCGCGTCATCGGCGCACAGCCGCAGGTCGCACATCAGGGCCACCGAGCAACCGCCGCCCCGGCAGAAGCCGTGGATCATGCCCACCAGCGGCTTTTCCAGCTGTTCGAGGCAGCGCAGAGCCGCGCCGGTGGCGCGATTATAGACGCTCATGGTCTCTTTTGAGGAGCGGACCTTGCCGAACTGCGAGATATCGGCCCCGGAAATAAACGACTCCTCTCCTCCGCCGCGGAGAATCAGCACCCGCACGGCCGGGTCGGCGGCAGCATCGGCGACCAGGTCGGGCAGGGCTTGCCACATCTCCAGACTGACGGCGTTGCGGCGTTCGGGCCGGTTAAACACGAGCCAGGCGAGCGGTGGCTCCTTGTGTAAGAGCAGAGCGTGATCAGACATGGCGTCCTCCTTCCCCGTCACGGGTGCCGGTGTGCTGAGAACAATAGCCCGGGGCTGCCGCTCGTGTCCAGTCAATTCACACGCAAGACTGGTGTTGACGCAGGGGATGGAGTAGGATGGCAAAAATATTCACACATTCTGCTCATTTCTCTGAGCGGAAGGAGGCCAATCGTGTCAGATCAATGGCGAAATCAAGACGGCCCGTCACCGGCTGATGAGCTCTTCCAAGCCGTCGAGGAGCTCAAAAGGAAAGCCCAGCGGTTTAAGGGCTTCAAAGGCGGCTGGGGAGCCTTCAGCCTGGTCGGCGTCCTGGCCCTGGCCCTGTGGTTTTATGTTGGCCTGTACATTGTCGGGCCTGGGGAGCAGGGCGTCGAGCTGATGTTCGGGCGGGTATCGGAGCTGACCGAGCCGGGCCTGCGCTGGCGCTGGTGGCCGATTCAGCGCTATGCGGTGGTCGATGTCAGACAGATTCGGAATGCCGAGATCGGCTTTCGGACCCGCGGCGTGGTAGGCCGGGGCATACGCGGGCAGGCCGACCCCCGACCGGAAGAAGCCCTGATGTTGACCGGGGACGAAAACATCGTCCAGCTCCAGCTGTTTGTCCAGTACGTGGTCAGCGATCCGGTCAAGTTTCTGTTCGGCGCGTCTGACCCGGAGGGCATTCTGCACTCCTCGGCAGAGGTCGCCCTGCGCAGCGCGGTTGGCAGCAACACAATTGACCACACCATGACCGACGGACGCCTCGAGACCCAGGAGCAGGCTCAGCTGGCCCTCCAAGAACTGCTCGACGCCTATCAGACCGGTCTGCAAGTGACCGAGGCCAGACTGCTGGCCGTCGATCCGCCGGCCGAGGTCCAGGACGCCTTTCATGACGTGGTCCGGGCGCTGGAAGACCGCGACCGGCTCATCAAGGAGGCTGAGGGATACCAGGAGGATGTCGTACCCAAGGCCCGGGGTGAAGCCGCCCAAGTCCTCCAACAGGCCGAGGCTTATAAAGCTCAGCGGGTCATCCGTGCCCAGGGCGATGCCGACCGCTTCTTGCAGGTCCTGGGCGAGTATAAAAAAGCCAAAAAGGTCACCCGTGACCGCCTGTATCTGGAGAGCGTCGAGCGGATCATGCCCGACGTGGAAAAAATCATTCTCGACGCCGGTAACAACAACGGCGTCGTGCCCCTGCTGCCGCTCAAAGAGCTGGGGGGCATGACGGCGGCCGGCGGAGCGGTCCAGGCCGCATCCGGTAACTCCGGGAACTAAGGAGGGACAGCATGGCACGCCTGCTGGTTGGTATCAGTTTAGTCGTAGTTTTTGCCTTTGCGATCTTGCGGCCGGCCTTCACCATCGGCGAGTGGGAACAGGGGATCATCCTCCAGTTCGGCCAGTGGCAACGGACCCTGCGCGACCCCGGACTGTATTTCAAAATCCCCTTCATGCACCAGCTGATTCGCTTTGACAAGCGCGTCCTGACTACCGACGCCCGCCCGGCGGAGTATCTGACCCTGGACAAAAAGCGGGTGTTGATTGACCACGTGTCGCGCTGGCGGATTGAACACCCGCTGGAGTTCTACCGCAGCGTGCGCAACCCCCAGCAGGCTCGGACCCGCCTCGACGCGATTATCTCGGCCCGGCTGCGCCAAGAGATCGCCAAGCATAATTTTCTGGACGTGATTCGAGAAGAGCGGGAAAATATCATGCAGACCGTGACCCACGACACCATCGAGACCTCAAAGTCCTTCGGCATCGAGGTCCGTGATGTCCGCATCAAACGCCTCGACCTGCCCACCGAGGTCCAGGCCAGCGTCTTTGCCCGCATGCGCGCCGAACGGGAACGGATCGCCAAACGCTATCGGGCCGAGGGCGACGAACAAGCCCGCGAGATCCGGGCCAAGGCAGAACGGGAGCGCGAAATCATTCTGGCCACCGCCTACGAAACGAGCGAAAAGCTCAAGGGCGAGGGCGACGCCGGGGCGACCCAGATCTACGGCGACGCGTTCGGTCAGGACGAAGAGTTCTACGCCTTTACTCGCCGTTTGCAGACCTATGAGAAGATTCTGAGCAACGGCACCACCCTGGTGCTGCCGGCCAACTCGGAACTGCTCAACTACCTGCAAAGCCCCGGCAGCGATTACAACCAGGAGAATGAGATTCCGGCGGTCCAGGAGAACACGGCAGACAACGGTGGTCCGCTCGCCGAGTCGGCCGCTGCCCAGGACGCACGCGAGGGCTAGGCATGCCAGGGATGCTGCGCCTCCTGCTGCTGGCTGCGGCGGCCTACCTCATCTACCGTGGGGTACGCAGCCTGTTGCGGCCGACCGACCGTTTGACCGGCAAGCCCAAAGACCCCCTGGACAGGGTCGGGACGCCGCTGGTCCAATGCGCCGAGTGCGGGCAGTTCATCCCTGAACCGGAAGCCATTCGGGCGTCCGTAGGCGGCCAGCGACGCACCTTCTGCAGCCCCGAGTGCCGGGCCGGCGACACCCGGGGCAAACCTGATTCCTGATCAGCGAAACGCCGGAATGATCTCCTGGGCGATGAGACGGGTGTTTTCCTCGATATAATCGGCGGGACACGCCGACGGCAGCATGACCATCTTTGCCCCGGCGTCAATGTACTCCTGCAAGCGCTTGCGGCAGTCCTCTGGCGTGCCGGCCAGGGCGTATTTTCCGGCCAGCTTCGAGAAATCCTGGGCGTACTGTCTGCCCAGCCGGGTGGCGACCATCTCACGGCCGGTGTCGCCGTCGGCGTGGGTGGCGGTAAAAATGAACACGCCGGGAATGAACGACTCGACATCGCGGCCGGCCTCTCTGCGGTAGGCTGTGATTTTCTCGATGCTGTCGTGCAACTGCTCGGGCGTATACATATACGGCAACCAGCCATCGGCGTAGGTGGCGGTGCGCCGCATGGCTGGGTCTTTGCGACCGGCAACCCAGATCGGCGGCCGTGGTTTCTGGACCGGGGCGGGTTCAATCGTGACCTCGTTCAGGGTCGTATACCGGCCGGCAAACGACACCTTCTGCTCGGTCCACAGACGGCTGATCACCTCCAGGGCTTCATTGGTCCGCGAGCCGCGCTGCTTGACCGGCACGCCACAGGCTTCGAACTCCTTGGGAAACTCACCGCCGATACCGACTCCGAAATTGTAACGGCCGTTGGAGGCCACATCGAGCGCCGAGCCCATCTTGGCGACCAGGGCCGCCGGATACAGCGGCAGCAACACAATCGAGCTGATCAGCTTGATCTTGTGGGTCGCTCCGGCCGCCACCGACAGCGAGATAAAGGTATTCCCGACCGGCCCGTGGAACATCACGTGCTCGCCACAGCCCAGATAGTCAAAGCCCAGCTCTTCCGCCCGGCGGGCAAATTCCGCAGTCTTATCCGTTCCCGGCAGCGCGGTGCCAAATTCGATATTCGCCATTGAGCGTCCTCCTGCGTGTGAAAGTGCTCCCCTTCATAGCCCCGCAGGGCCGGAGG
>WTHE01000078.1 GCA_011523315.1 Candidatus Binatota bacterium | reverse complement strand
GGTGTACACCACCCGCATATCAAAACCCCTGGCCCGCTGAGCGACCTGAGCGCCAATCCGGCCCAGACCGATAATGCCCAGGGTGGCGTGGTGGACATCGCGGCCGACAAAAAAGAGCGGCCCCCACGCCTGCCAGCCCCCGTCCCGCACAAACCGGTCGGCCTCGGCAATGCGCCGGGCAATGCCCAGAATCAAGCCAAAGCTGAGATCCGCGGTGGTCTGGGTCAGGACGCCCGGCGTGTTGGTCAGCAGGACCCCGCGACGGCTCAGGGCCGGCACGTCTACATTGTCGTAGCCGACTGCCATATTGGCCACGATGCGGAGCCGGGGGGCGTGGTCGAGCAACTCGTCGTCAATCCGGTCGGTGACCATGCTGAGCAGGGCGGTCGTGTCCCGGACCTCGTGCAGCAGGGTGTCCCGGGGCACGGCTTCGTCCGGCTCCCACAGCCCCAGCCGTCCGCACGGTCTGAGCAGTGCCAGGGCCTGATCCGGAAGGGTGCGGGTGACGTAAATCTTTGCTGCTGACACGCTGCTGCCTCTCACGCTCTTTATCTTTTGACGCAGACGGACAATACTAGACGAAGAGGAAAGGGAACACCGGTATGGAACAGCCGTCGGAAAAAAGCCTCAAGCGGATGCGGATTTACGTTGAGAAGTATCTTCACAAGACGGGCACCTCGCGCCATCCGGATGAGGAGGTCACCGAGTCGGTCATCATGGGCCTGGCCAGCAATATCGACCAGGTTGGCCGACCGCTGTGCCCGTGCAATTTTTATCCCGACAAACAGGCCGAGGTCGAGCGCAGCCGCGAGTGGGTGTGCGCCTGCGACGAGATGAAACAGTGGAAGTACTGTCACTGTCTGCTGTTTGTGACCCCCGAGGGCGTGCCGATTACCGAGCATCTGCCCGAAGACCACGAGGGTCGCCAGATTTACGGGCTGGTCAAAGACCCGACCCCCGACAAGGGGCGTGAGGCCCGGGCCAAGCTTGAAAAGACGTGAAGAAAGGGGACAGCGATGAAGATTGGCTATTTTGCAGTGGGAATTGGTATTGGGGCTGAGCCCGAGAACGTGACGGTCACCGCGCAGACGGCTGAGCAGGCCGGGTTCCACTCCTTGTGGGCGCCCGAGCATGTGGTGCTGATCAACCAGTACGCCTCCCGGTATCCGTACTCCCAGGACGGGCGGCTGCCGATGTCGACCCAGATCGATATTCTCGACCCGTTCACGGCCCTGACGTTTGCCGCCGCCACGACCAAAAACATCCGCCTGGGCACCGGGATTTGTCTGGTGCCGGAGCGCAACCCGGTGGTCACGGCCAAGGAGGTCGCCAGCCTCGACAAACTGTCCGGCGGACGCTTTGATTTTGGTGTTGGCGTTGGTTGGCTGGCCGAGGAGTTTGACGCGGTCGGGGTGCCGTGGCCGCGCCGCGCCCAGCGCACCCGCGAATATCTCCACGCCATGAAGCTGCTGTGGACTGAGGACGAGCCTGAATTCAGCGGCGAATTTTGCAGCTTTCCCAAGTCGGTCATGCTGCCCAAGCCGGTCCAAAAGCCCCACCCGCCGATTATCTTTGGCGGCGAGAGCACGCCGGCCCTCAAGCGGGTCGGTGAGGTGGGCGACGGCTGGTTTGGGGTGAATGTGAGCTTCGAGGACGCCCAGGAAAAGATCCCGCGTATGAAAGCGTATGCCACAGCCGCCGGCCGTGACCCTGAGGCCTTGAGCTTTGCGGTGTCTCCGGGACTTGGCTCGACAGTGGACATGGATCAGATCAAGCGCTATCGCGATCTCGGGGTGGATCAGGTGATTGTCGGCGGTTTTGCCGACGACCCGAGCAAGATTCGGGGCGAGATCGAGAAGCTGGCCGAGAAGCTCGTTGTTCCGTCGGCGAGTGTGTAGAGGCGAGACGCCCCCAATGGGGCGTCTTGTCAGCTCACATCCTGCACCCTTTTGGCGAACTCGCGGACCTCACGCACGATGCCGTCGGGGTCTCGGCTCAGCGGGACGGTAAACAGGGTCTTCATCCCAAAGTCGCGGTAGCGCTGTATCGTGTCCTGGCTCATCCGTGTCGGGTCGCTCATGGCGGTGAGTTCCAGGGATTCATAATCTCTGCCAGCCTCTTCGCTCAGGCGTTTGAGC
>WTHE01000376.1 GCA_011523315.1 Candidatus Binatota bacterium | reverse complement strand
CGCTTCGACCGGCGGCTGTTCGCCTGGGAGTTTGAGCATTTTGTCGAGTGGGGGCTTGAAAAGCGCGCCGGCAGACCGCTGCCCGAGGCTGACGCCAAGGTGCTGCGGCCCCTGTTCGAGGACATTGCCGGGCGGCTTGATCGCGCGCCGGCGTTTCTCAACCACCGCGACTATCACAGCTGGAACCTGTTCGTGCACGACCGCGAGATTCGGGTCATCGACTTTCAGGACGCGCTGCTGGGTCCGGCTACCTATGACTTGGCGACCCTGCTGAACGACCGTGATACGCCGGCGCTGGTCACCCCGGACCTGGAACGCAGACTGGTCGAGTATTACTACGACGCCTGGCACCGGGCCGGTGGAGATCCGCTGTCGCACGACGCCGTGTGGCACGAGTACAATCTGTGCCTGCTGCAGAAGGCCTGCAAAGTGGTCGGCCGGTTTTATTATCTGGAGCTGGAAAAGCACAAGACCGGCTACAGTCGCTATATTCCGCCGACCCTGGCGACCATCCGCCGGGTGCTTGAACGCCTGCCCGAGTATCGTCCCTTGCTGGATATTGTGGCCCGGCATTTTCCTGAACGATGACAAGCACTGCATCGAGAAGCACGCAGCGCTCAGCTTGCTCGCCATGCGCGCCATGATTCTGGCCGCAGGGCTGGGAACCCGCCTGCGGCCGCTCACCAACACGACGCCCAAGGCCCTGGCCCCGGTGGCGGGCCGCCCGCTGATCGAGTACGCCCTGCGTTTTGTGCGCGCGCAGGGTATCCGCGAGGTGGTGATCAACCTCCATCACCTGGGCGATCAGATTCGGGCCAGGCTGGGCGACGGGCGAGACTACGGCGTGCGGATTACCTATTCCGTTGAGGAGCGGCTGCTGGAGACCGGGGGCGGGGTGAAGCAGGCTCAGGCGTTTCTGGGCGGCGGGACATTCCTGGTCGTCAACTCGGACGCTATTCTCGATATTGATCTGGCTGCGGTGCTTGCCGCCCACCAACGCAACCGGGCCGTGGCCAGCCTGGTTTTGCGGCCCGATCCCGACGCGGCCAGCTACGGTCTGTTGGAGATTGACCGCAGCGGCCGCCTGCGCCGTTTACGCGGCCAGCCGGCCGGGGTGGACGAGCCGCTGTCGGCCTATATGTTCACCGGCTGTCAGATTCTTGAACCCAGGGTTTTTGATTTCATGCCCGAACTGCGGCCGTTCAGCCTCACCCGCCAGACCTATATCGAAATGCTCCGGGCCGGGGAGCCGCTGTACGGCTTTGTCCATACCGGGCCGTGGATGGTGGTGGACGATGCCGAGGGCATGGCCCGGGCGACGCAGGCCATCCGCTCAGGACGGTTGCGCCTGTCGTATCTCTGATCTGTCTTGGTTCAGGCCGATACGGGCAAAGTTCGCCAGACAGCGCTGGGCGGCCGGAGCTTCGCGGACGCTCGCCAGCAGCCACTCGCGCAGGGGCAGGGCGGTCGGCTTGGCGGGAAACGCCTCGGGTGGCAGGGCGGTACTCAGGGAATGAATCAGGTTGTGGAGAATCGTCGGGGTGAACTCGGGGTGAAACTGGGTGCCCCAGATGCGCTCGCCGAGTCGAAACGCCTGGTAGGGCCAGTGAGCGTTGTCGGCCAGGCTGACCGCGCCCGGAGGCAGGCTGGTGACCACGTCGCCGTGGCTCATGTGGGCCAGAAAAGAGTCTGCCAGGTCTGCAAACAGGCGGTCGGCCCGTCCCTCGGCTGTCAGGCTGAGGCCGACCGTTCCCAGCTCCCAGCCCCGGGGACATTTCTCGACCCTGCCGCCAAAGGCTTGGGCCACCAGTTGATGGCCAAAACACACGCCATAGATCGGCACCTCGCGGTCCGCGGCCCGTCTCAGAAAGTCCTCGCTGCGGGCGATCCAGGCATCGCTGTCATAGGTCGAGGCTGGCGAGCCGGTGGCAATAATACCGGCCCAGTCGGTCTCGGCCAGCGTGTCCTTGCGGGCGTCGAGCACCACGCACCGCTCGTCACCCAGCAGGTTCAGAAAGGCGCGTTCATAGCGGCCCAGCTGTTCGGTCACCCGCCGGGGCAGGTCGCCGGTTTTGAGGATGAGCAGGGGCTTCATGTCAACGGTCCCGGTGGTCGCGTGTCTGGCCGGGGGCCTTGGGG
>WTHE01000503.1 GCA_011523315.1 Candidatus Binatota bacterium | reverse complement strand
GTGTAGAAGTCGGTCGGCGAGCGCCCGATGGGAATCTGCGCCAGCAGGTAGCCCTCAGCGCCGGGCTGGGCCAGCCGTCCGAGGGTAATCGCACGGGTTGTGTCGGGCCGGGCGACATACTTGCGGTCGGCCGGAATCCAGCCCAGAAAATCCTTGTGGTAGGCGATGGTATGGACGCCCAGGTGGCCGTAGCCGGGATGGGACGACAGCGATTGTCCGCCACTCATGACATCCCAGTCAGAGTCATAGGTGGCGGAGCTGAAAAGCGAGCCATCCCGGCCATAGGGGCCGGATGAATGCTGCAAGCCCAGGGCGTGGCCCATCTCGTGAGCCCACACCTCCTGTTCTTCATGCGCCCGCTCCGGCAGCCAGGTGATACCCCAGAAGCGCGTCCGCCTGTCTTTGGTCAAGCGCCGGGTGCCGCCATAGGCTCGACGGCCGTCGAGGTTGCGATTGAAGACCAGGTTGATGGCCTCGAAAGCCGGGAAGAACACTTCAGCATCGGCGGCGGCGGTACAATCTTCGACGGCGGCGTCCAGATCGGCCTCTTCTTCGCCGTCCCCGTCCCGGTCGGACACATAAAACGCGCGAGTCCGGGGCAGGTTGTACCAGCCCACTACCCTGCTCCCAGCCAAATCGGGGATATTCCCGTCTGAGACCTCGTTCCAATAATGGCCCAGGCCGGGATAGAACGATTCCATCATCCGCTCATAATGCTCGACCGGATACGGGCTGACATGCCTCGCATCGGCAAAACGGCACAGAATGGTCACCCACTTCTGGGAGCCTGTCACCCCGGACTGGGGAGACGGGTCGGAGGCGAAGGTCCGGCCCGGCAGGGCTTTCAACGGAGACATGACCAAGCCGACTGAGCTGACGCGGAACCGCGCCGTTGTGCCCGGCCCAGCCTGCTCCCACTCGCCCGTCACCGCCACCCGCTTGCGGTTCGTCGCTACCGGGCCGCCGAGCGGCTTCAGGAGTGCTGCGTCGAGTAGCAGCTCGTGCCGCTCGCCCGAGTCCTCGGTCAGCGCATAGGTCGTTTCGGAGACAAGGCCGGACTCGGTCAGCTCATCCGCAACCGTTATCGTGAACCAGCCAACGAGGGTCTGCGGCTGGGCTGCGACCGGCTGCGCGGACAGCGCCCAAGCCCCGAGCAGGAACAGGACTCCGCAGAGCTTCGCGATCCCGAGGCTTCTCATCTGTTCGTTCTTGCAGGGCGCGCGACAGGAGTGATGTAGGCGCTGACCCCCTCACCCCAGCCCTCTCCCTCCGGGGGAGAGGGAGCCGGACCCACCTGCCCGGCAAGGACTCCGGCAGCAATCAGGCGTCCACCGGCTCAAGCCGGCACGGCACATAGCGGTGGTGCGGACAGCCGCTGAAGGGGTCGCGGGCGGTGACATCGGTGTAGTCGTTCATGTTCACCCCGACGCTCTCGGTCGGCCCGTCGTAGCCGCCCTCGCCGCTGGGGTACTGCATGCCGAAGCCGTTCGGCATCCACACATGGCCGTCCAGGAGCTTGGTATCAATCATGGCCGGCAGCTCGACGCTGCCGCGTCTGGTGACGACCCGAATCGTATCCCCGTTGCTCACGCCTATCCGTTCGGCGTCGCCGGGCGACAGGTTGAGCGCGCAGTGCGGTCCCCGGCCTTTGCGCCACGTGGGGTCGCGCTGAATGGTGTTGGCCGTCCAGCGGGTGCGCAGGCCCGAGGCCAGAATGGTCGGATAGTCCGGGTCGTGGGCGGGCGGAGTGGCAATGGCCCGGTTCAGCTCGGCCTGAATCTGGTGTGGCGCCAGGCGGACCTTCTTGTCGTCGAAGCCGATCCGCTCGTCCAGATTCGTCGTCGGATCGAGCCGGGCAATCTCCACCCCCTCGGGATGCGCCATCAGCCGTCGATACACCTCCAGCCCCAGGCTGAAGCCGTCCTTGGCCTGCCACTCCGGGCCAAACGCGCGGGCCACGGCTTCGCCCCGCACCCGACCGTTCATGACCGCCTGAAACCAGATCGAAGACAGGACGGGCGCGTCCAGCCGGCGGCCCAGGGTCCGGTACGCCCAGTACAGGGGGGCGCGAAACCTGGCCTGTTTAGCCGCAGCCTGCAGGGCGCCGAGATAGCGCGCTGCGCCGTCCGGCCGGTCAGCCT
>WTHE01000173.1 GCA_011523315.1 Candidatus Binatota bacterium | reverse complement strand
CGCCCGGCCGGGCGATCTGGTCCGGGTAAACGTGACCTCAGCAACTGCCCATACGCTGGTTGGAGAGGAAGGCGAGAGATGAGCACAATGATCAGCGAAGTCTACGATGCCTTGAAAGAAGCCGGAGCCGGTGAGGAAAAAGCCCGGGCTGCGGCAGAGGCAATCGCCGGCTATGAGAATCGGTTTGCAAAGATCGACCAGGATCTGGCGGTGATTAAATGGATGGCTGGGTTTAATCTGGCACTGACGACCGCCGTTTTATGGAAAGTCTTCAGCTGACTACTCCCCAGCCCCATATTCCTAGTCCAACAGCTCTTCGACCATCTCTCCGGGTCGGGCCAAGACCGCCCGCTCGCCACGAATAATGATCGGTCGCTGCATCAGCTCTGGGTGTTCGAGCAGAACGGCGACCACCGTCTCCGGGGTCGTGTAGTCGGCTTCGTTGAGCTGTAGCTCCTTGAAGCGTTTGTCCTTGCGCACCAGCTCCGCCGCCGGGTTGGGCAGGAGCGTCAGAAACCGTTCAAAATCGGCTCGGCTCAAGGGATTTTTCAGGTATTCGGTCACGTCGACCTCGACGCCGCGCTCTCGTAGAATTTCGAGCGCTTTTCGGGACTGGCCTCAGCCGGGGTTGTGGTACATCTCGAGTTTTTCCATGGACAAAGCCTCCTGTGCAGAATGTTGCCCCAGCTTAGCTGGACCGGGGTCGGTCTGCCAAGCCCGGCTCGGACAGCCTGGATGCTAGGGCTCCCGGGTGACGACCAGGCCGCTGCCGCGCAGCATGGGCGAGCCGTCAATGGCGCAGGCCGCGCTGGCGTCCGGCACCTGGCGTTTGTCGGCCCGCCCGGTCACCTGCAAGACCGCCTCGGCAATATGGCCCATGCCGTGCAGACGGCCCTCGCTCAGGCTGCCGCCGAAGGTATTCACCGGCAGCTCGCCCTCCAGCGCGATCCGACCGTCCTGGATAAAGGCGTGGGCCTGGCCCTGGGGACAAAAGCCGGCCGCTTCCAGCCAATACATCGCCGATGGGCTGAACCCGTCGTACAGCTGAGCGGCGCTCATATCGTGCGGACCCAGGCCGGACGACGCCCACAGCTTCGTGGCCAGAGAGCCGCCACACTCCATGTAATCGTCCTGCGAGTAGTGAAACAGGTTGCGCCGCCGGCTCGTGTTCTGGCCATAGCCGGCCACGTAGGCGGGCGGGTTGGGCAAGTCCTGGGCTCGCTCGGACGTGGTGAGTATCAGGGCGACACAGCCCTCGACCGGGATGTCGCAGTCAAACAGACACAGCGGCTCGGCAATCTTGCGCGCCGCGAAGTAATCCTCGCGGCTCATCGGCGTGGTGTAAAAATAGGCGTGCGGGTTGAGGTTGGCGTTGCGGCGGCTGTTGGTCACAAAGGTCGCCAAGTCCTCGCGGGTCGCCCCGTACAGATGCATGTAGCGCTGCCAGGCCATGGCGTGCCACTGAAAAATGCCCGTACAGCCGTAGGGGGCGATGAACTGGGCATCGCCGGCCGCCCGGTCGCTCTTCCACGCCCCGTAGCGGCCGCGCGGGTTGTGCATTGCCCGCCACACCAGGGCGTAGTCGCACGCCCCGGCCAGCAGGGCGTGCACCGCTTCGATGATCGGACTGGCAATCATGCCGGTCTCAATCTGGGCATACCAGCGAATATCCGGGGCCAGCGGCAGGTGGTTCAGGATATACTCGACGCTGACAATATCCTCGCCGTCCTTGTGACCGGCGCCCAGAAATGGCGCCTCGGGGAAGGTGGCCAGCCCGTCGATCTGCTCCGGCCTGAGCCCCGCGTCATCGAGCGCGGCTCGACACCCGTTAAGGGCCAGCAGGCCGAGCGGTTTTTCCGAGTGCCGGGTCAGCTCGGAATAGCCGACTCCAACGATTGCGGTTTTGCCTCGTCCGGTCCACATACGCGTCTCCGTCTTGCGTGTATTCCCCCTCAAGCAGCAGGCCGAGGTGAAGGTATTTGTTTAGAGAATTACATCCTTCCAAGGATGATACTGGGTGCATTACACGAGCGCTTCATCTTTAGCTTTCTCGAACAGATTTTCAACGTTCTCGGCAGGCAGACCTGCCTGTTTCGGGGCCACCGTGCAGCGTTGGTTCGTCCCTATATTTTCTGCTCGTCTGCATCAGGCGTATGGAGCAGAGGGCAGTCACGCCAAGCCCCTGCCAACGTAGCCATGTCGGTGATGGAGCGTCGATTGCCTCTACCGGGTGACGGTAAACGGTTGCTGAGATCGATTAACAAGCCGTAGCCATCCTCGCCGGGCATGAGCAGCATGTAATCGTAAGTTCTGAGCTGGCGTTCTCGAAAGACGAGAAGCGGGCATCCATCATCAGGGTATGGGCGCCTCTTGGCGGCACCGATTTCGATTTTGTAGTTCTTGTTCGCTTTGGCATATACGTAGCGGCGGACTTCCACCTCGCGGCGTGTGGAATCCGGCAGGACGTTCGTCAGGTAAACGCGTTCTGTATCGAGCCGGCTGAGGCTGAGCCGGAAATATTCTTGAATCGCAAAGATATTGAAGTGGGCTTGTGCCCACCTGTTCTTGCCCTTCGGCACCTGTGCGAGCAAGATACGGTCAAAACCAGTCGTGGCTCTAGCCAGTGGAAGGACTGGCCGGGTTGGCGCTTGAGGCCTGCGCGTGCGCCTGCCGCCCTGGCGTCTTCCTATGGACCGGACGAGATTGCGTGCCGCGCGTTCAAGTGCTTCGTTGTCAATGTTTCTGATCTCGTCGGCATGACGTTCCAGGAACTCTTCCAAAGCGCTCACATCAATCTCGTCGGCTTGGTCGGCGGTGATGATCGTATAGGCTTCAAAGCTATCCTTGAGGCCACCGGGGGTTAGGTTGCCGGAGCCGACAATCAGGGTGCGGCCACCCCCCAAGAGACCAAAGTCCGATATCTTGGGATGAAACAAGCCCCGATTTTCGTTCCAGAATACTTTCGGCCGGAAGTTCACGTATCGCTGTTCCAGCTCCTGCATACGTTCCAGGGTTGGTCTGTTCGTCACGGCATCAATACCGACAACGAGATCGATTTTACCATCTCTCTTCATAAGGTCTCGGACGATTTCGTCCTCGATCAGATGGTCGACGCCGTCACGGGACGCAAAGGCGTAAAGGCCGCGCCAGGCAACGGCCTGCGCAGCCGCGGCTAGGATAGCCTCGTAGAGATAGGTGGTGCCGGCATAGGTCGGGTCTTGTATACAAAAGCGGATATCCATCGCTGACGCCTTTGCCATTATCTTACGAGGCGGATGGGGGAAAAATGGGGTCATTTTCATCCGGCGACTTCAGCGCAGGCCTCATGGGCTCATAGCTGTTCATCAGCTCTTCATAGGGCCTGACTTTCGGTCCCTTTTTTTTGGGCAGACCAGGTTTTGAGAATATCAGGATATACTCGTGAACGTTCTTGAACAGAAAATTGGGAGGATAGGGGTAGCTGCCGAAGATCGGCCGCTGCGCGCCATAGCTGCCCCATTTGCCGCCCGACCCATCCTTTGACCAGATGATTTCATTAACCATGACAAAGCCAAGATCACGCAACAGAACGGCAAAATCCGTGGCGAGTGGGAACGTCAACAGACCGTGGTCTGTGTATTGGTTCACGTTAGCCGTGACGACGCAGACTTTGCGCCCAGGCATGAGCACCCGGTAGCATTCTTCAAAGACAGGCCGTAGAGAATCCAGGAATTCGACGTAATTCGCTCGGTTCCCGAGATTATTCTTACCCTTGCCGTAATCGGCCTTATCCCAGTAAGGCGGGCTGGTGACGATGAGCCCGATAGTCCCGTCCTGTATGAAATCCATCTTGCGGCTGTCACCATGCACGGCCTGGAGCGGTTCGAAGTCCTGGGCATGACCGTTGTGAAGCTCACGGCATTCTTTCTTGATCGTCTTGATATAGTCGCCGTTCTGGTCCACGCAAACAGCGCGCCGGCCGAGCGGAATGGCAGCACGGGCGGTCGTGCCGACCCCGGCGAACGGATCAAGGACGGTTTCACCATAGAAACTGAACAGCTTGGTCAGACGGTGTGGGATTTCATAAGGAAATACGGCCGGATGGTCGTCGCGCCGCGTATTGGCAATGGTCCAGACCGTCTTGGTATATTCCCGCCATTCTTCTTTGGTGATTTTGCTTTTTTCCTTGATTGCCGGATCAGTACGAAGAGCCATCCCCCCTCCTCCATTGCTATGTGTTGTTCACTGTGCGGAGCGCAGCCTTGATTGTATGGGCCGTAAACCGTTGCAACTCTTCGACAAAGACCGATTCAAGGCCAGCCAGTCCCACTAGAATTTGATCGCTTTCCTGCCGTACGCCGTCGAAGCCGTTCGGCGAAAAGGCCAGTGACGTGCGACCGCGATTGACGCTGATGATCGGAGCAGTGTTAATAAGCGACCAGAGTTTCTCACCGCAGACCGCTAGGGCCGCACGGGACGGATCAGACAAAGCATTGACCCCGAACGGCAAGCTAGCAAGGAAACGCCCGGTCACATGAAAGCCATCACCCATAACGTGCCACCACCAATAGGCAAGATGGCTCGAAAGCAAGGCAAAGGCGGCAGTCGCGTCTTCATTGGTGGGGAAGTCCATCGCGTGTAATGGGTGCTCTGATAAAGCAGACGCGGTATCCAGAATGCCGGATGGCGGTTTCAGGAACACATTCAGGAAATTATAAGCTGTTGCCCCCACAAATACCGTATGCTGGTCACTTTTCAGGGCTTGGGTCAAAGGTATCCGGTAGATATTCGCGCAGGCATGTTCAAACCGGTCCCATCGCTTGGCAAGTACCTCAACAGCGTGTGCCTGGAACGCGCCGTCGATCTTGGGAATCCCGGATCGGATGGCATTGGCGACAGGGGTAAACCGGATAGTGGTAAACATTTCGGCGCGGTTATCGCCTCTCCATTTCCGCAGTGGGCCGGATTCAATGGCGGCCTGACCGTCTTCTTTGTCGCGATGCCACAGCAGGATCGTGTTGCGAGTCTTGACGTCTTCGCCGAACAGGGCATGTGGTTCACGATCAAAGAACGCAAACCGCCAGGTGCCGTCCGTCTTCTCGACCAGAGCGCGGGTCCGGGCAAACTGGCCGCCGACATTGCATGCCAGCGACAGCGGCAATACTAGCGCTCCAACGGCCGGAGCGTCTGGCACAAGTCGCACCATCTGCTCGACGAAAAGGGGATAGACTTCCGATGTCGGTTTGGCTTTCCCTCCAAGGCTGGCGAACAGCGTGGACAGCGTTGCGTAGTCGTCGCGGTCGCCGAGGTCCGTATAGGGCGGATTGCCGATTACTACGAGCGGAGCATCTGGCAAAAACGTAAATAGTTGTGAAAGGGAGACACGGTCATTAAACAGCGCGGATTCGTCCGGTGTCGGTAATCGCCCGGCCGCAAGTGAGTTAAAGACGCTGCTCTCAGACACAGAATTCAGCGCTCTGTCGCGGCGTGGCGGATCGAGTCTGAGCGCATCAATGCAAGCAAGATTAAGGCGTAGCCGATGCCAGAAGGGCAGCGGAGCTATGTGGCTGTCCACGCTGTCGATAAGGCAATCAGCAAGCAGGACGAAGGCCGCCGCGTCAAGCACCCAGGGATCAATGTCAGTGCCGTAGAGACGGGTTTGAGCAAGAGATTGCGCGCTATGGTCCGGCCACACCTCCTTAAGTGCCGCAAGTGCTGCACGAAGGAAAACGGCGGTGCCACATGCCGGGTCGAAGAACGATGGCGGATCGTCGGTGTCGCCGAGCCCGTCGAGGCACTCCCGAACCATGTATGCCGCTACGTCGGAGGGCGTGTAATAAACGCCTTCTGTCCGCTTCTTATCACGGGCAGCGCGTGTCCTTGCATTGCGCCGGATACTCAGGCGGCTACCTGGGCCGTGCGGGTCCAGAACGTAAGGCAAGAGTTCAAGATATCCGGTCGGATCTCCACAGGCGGCCAGCGCTGCGTCTACCTGTATTAGCGAACGTTCTGAAATCAGGGTGGCAGGGTTGCTCTCCAGGGTGCTGCCAAAAAACCAGTGCGCCGCGTCTCTAACGCCAGCGTCGCCTGTGATTGTCCGGGTCGCGAAGCCAGTCAGCCAGGCTGAAACGAGCGTCCAGGCCATCCTCTCGGCATCTGAGCGAACGGTCCACGCACCAGGCTCGGGGAGGCGGCGGGAAATACAAGAGTGATAAGCCCCAGCGCTGTCCCTACCTTCAAACGCGCGGGTCAGGATCGCCACGGCGTCACGCACCGGTCGCCCATATTCCTCGGCAACTGTAGTCAGGACATGTCCGCGTCGTGGTATCGCGAGGCTGGGACGGGGCGAAGGAGACACAGGCATGACAGCAGTGCGGCCTGGCAGGACGGAATCTGTGTCCTGCTGATAACGTGAGCCCGCCGTATTCTGATTCACGGAATGTCTCGCTTCTTCAGGATTTCGCGTTCCCGCAACAGCTTGCTCTTTGCTTATATACAGTTGTGTTTGCTACGCCAGCCGGAAGCGCGGCAGGCTGATCTCCGCGTTCACGTCTTCAAACCAGACCTCGACCGGTCCGCCGATGGTGACCTTGTCACGGTCGGCCAGCGGCAGGTCGCAGACCATGAACAGCTTGGCCTGCTCTTCCAGCTCGACCAGGATATTCAGGTACGGAATCTCGTCTTCAAAACCCGCGATGTTGGGTTGGTGCATGACTGTGAAGCTGTAAATCCTGCCCCGGCCGCTGACCGGTTCAAAATCCAGCTGCTGCGACTGGCAGGCGTCACACGCCAGCCGTGGCGGATGGTTGAAATAGCCGCACGCCGTGCAGCGCTGGAGGACGAGCCGGTGCTGTGTGGCAGCGTCCCAGAACGGCTTGGACAGCGCGTCTACCGCAGGCAGGGGTTTGGGGCGGGTGTCTGACATAGTGGGCGCTATCCTGCCACAAAACGCCGTGGCTGAGAACCGAGCTGCCTGGCGACGGTCGGCCTAGGACGAGACCAAAATCGTGCTTGAGCGGTTGCCCTTGCGCACCTCGATCTGCATCGGCATGGCTGCCGCCACCTCTTCGACGTGGGTGATGATGCCGACCATACGGCCCTCTTCACCGCGCAGCTCTTGCAGGGTTTCGGTCACCATCTGTACGCCCTCCCGGTCGAGCGTCCCAAAGCCTTCATCCAGAATCAGGCATTCGGTCGAGGTCTTTGCCGCCCGTCCGGTCGCCACGGCCCGGAAGCCTTGCGACAGAGCCAGGGCGATGGCCAGCGAAGCCAGAAACGTTTCGCCGCCCGACAGCGAATGGGTCGGACGGGCCAGGCGCTGGTTTTCGTGATCGACAATCTGGAGATTGATCGCCCGACCACGAGAGGCAATGTCAAAGGTGTAGCGCCCGTGGGTCAGCCCTTGCAGGTGCCTGGACGCATCGCGCATCAGGGCTTCTATAGCTCCGCGCGAAAGAAAGTCGGTAAACTCCGAGCCCAGGAGCTTGCGCAGGTCCGAGGCCAGGCGCTGTTCGGTTTCTGCGGCGCGCAGCTTGTCTTCTTCCTGCTCTTTCTCCTGCCAGCGGCGTTCAGCCTCGGCGTGCTCGGTCTCTAAACGTCCGCGCTGTTCTCGAAGAGACATGCTCTGGCCCCGAACGGTTCCAAGTTGGGCCTTGATGTGCTGTCCGTCTTCGCCAGCGTCGGTGAGCTGATGTTGAGCAATAGCCGCCTGGAGTTTTTCCCGTTCGTGTTCGAACTCGCGCTGAGCCTGTCGCTGCTTTTCGCGTGCCTCTTCCAATACATGCGTTCGGGCTTGCAGGTCGGCGTGTGACTCCTTGGCCTGGCCTTCAGCCCGTTCTTGCCTCGCCCGTGCGTTTTCTTCACGCCGCAACAAGTCTGCGTACCGGGTTTGCTTGTCTGACAACGCCTTGAGTTCGTCTTCTACGTCTTCCGTGTGTGGCAGTGGCGCGTCTTCCGCCAGACCGAGGCGAGCACGCACGGCCTGCGCTTCGCGCTCGGCTCGGAGCAGCGCACCTTCGTACTCAGCGGCGAGCAAGTTGAGGGCGCCATCTTTTTGGACCTGGCTTGTGTTCAACGAGTTGAGCGTCGATTCGAGCCGACGTAAGGCTTTCTCCGCCTCCTTCAGCTGTTGTTCGGCCTGTATCACCGCAGTCCGGCGTTGTGCCACACCGTGCTCAGGGTCGCCATTCGTCGTGAGAAATGCAGCAATCTCGCGTCCGAGCACTTCCGACTCACGTGTATCAGCCTCCAGCCTCTCGGTTGTTCCGCGCAACTCTCCCCCCAGCCTTGCGGCTTCTTGCTGTGTATCTTCACGTTGGCCCGACAGTCTCGCTTTTTCTTGCTCGGCGGATACGAACTGAGCCTCCATGTCTCTGAGCGCGAGACTCAGTTCTTCTTGCTGAAGCTGCACGGCCTGAATGGCTCCGGAAGGAGACACATAGTCAGGGAAACGTGACACGAAGCTGTTCTGGACTTCTTGCCTGAGGTGTTCACGTTCTTTCAGCCCTTGCTCCGCAGCATCACGTCTCGCCCGACGCATGGCAAGCGTGGTGTCTGCTTCCTGCGCTTCCGTGCGGTTTTGTCGAGCGACCCGTGCGGCACGCTCCATTCGAGTCTGAAGCCTCTTCAGATCGTCCCCGACTTCTTGAGTAACGGGGAGCCGGCTGACGGTTGTCTGACACACGGGACAGGGGGCACCAACGTGAAGCGTGGCCTGGAGATGGGCGGCTTCGTGCTGGCGGTGCTTGTCTTCGAGCGCGGTGCGGGCCGCCTGCTCCTGTTCTTCTGTTTGAGCGAGCGTCTGCCGAGCCTGCTGGGCGGCGTGTTCTGCCCCGGTCAGTTCAGTACGGGCAGTTCCAAGTTCATCCCTGGCGCGCTCTTCCGCCTCAGCCGCCTCTTGCCATTCTCGGCCCGAGCGTTCGGCTTCAGCGATCAACTGGCGCTTCTGCCGCTCATCTTCTTTTGCTCCTTCGAGTTTGTCTTGTAATGCTCGGACGGTCTGCTCGTGGCTCGCGTCTCGTCGTTTCAGGTCATCCAGACGGTGTTGGGTCGCGGTGCGGTCCTGGCGCAGGGCCTCTATCCGAGAGGCCAGTTGCTGTTGTTCCTGTTGCAGCTCTTTCCAGCGCCTTGCGGCACCGAGCTTTTCCGTCAGTGAGGCCACGTCGCCGGCTTCGGCAACAAGATCCGCAAACGTGGCAGAGTGAGACTGCTGTTGAGTCCGCGCCTGTTCGACTTGCTGCGTATGGGCTGCGACCTGTTGTACAAGGGTGTCCACTTCTCCCTGGACAGCGGTCCGTTCGGTCTTTTTCCGCTCGGCTTCCGTTTGAGCGGCCATCCAGGCCGTCAGATGCTCAGCGGCCTGTTTGACGACCTCATGCCGTGCCGCGTCATAGCCCAGCGCTTCTCGTTCCCGGCTGATTTGCGCCAGCTCTTGCGTCAGCGTCGCCACCTGGGCGCTGGTTTCCTCAGTCTTCGTTCGCGCCAGCTCTTTCTCCTGAGTGCGCGCCTGGACTTCACCCTGAAGCTCGGCAAGCCGGCCGCGCAGCCCGGCGACCTGATCGACGTGGTGGACCACGCTTTGCAGGATGTTCTCGTGCTGAGCCACCTGTTCAATGCGTTGTCTGAGGGCCGATAACTCTTCCAGTTGAAGGGCAATACGCTCCTGGCTCAGCCCGGCGTATTGGGCCAGGGTTTCGCGCAGCGTAGCAGCCCGGGTTTCGGCCTGCCTGGCAACATCTCTGGCCTGCTCGCGCACACGCCCGTACACGCCGAGTTCGAGGATTTTTGCCAGCAACTCGCGGCGTTTGCTCGGCTCGCTGGTCAGGAACTCGGCGTAGCGGCCCTGAGGCAGAATGACTGTCTTGATGAAGCTGTCAAAGTCGAGACCCAGGATGTCTTCGATGCGTCTGGTGAGGAGCGCCGACCCGGAGGTATCCTGTATCCACTCTTCCCCTTCGCGTTCACTGAGCCCCGACTCCGTCATTTTGCCCGTGCGGCGCACAGCCCGAAACCAGCGCTCCCCGACGCTGAAGTCCAACACGACTTCGCAGGTCTGCTCACCGGCTGAAATCACGCCCTTGGAATCGGCGCCATAGCGGGCGGTGCGACCGTACAGGCACCAGACCATGGCGTCGATGAGCGCGGACTTGCCGCTGGCCATCGGGCCGGTAATGGAGAACAGCTCAAGCTGTGAGAAGTCCACCTCGTGGACCTGATCGCCGGTCGTCCGAAAGGGCATGAAATTTTTGAGGCTGAGCTTTTGGGGGCGCATGGCATTCGTCGTCCTACACAAAAGGGGAGGGAGGATAAAATCTCATTCCATGCCCTCACCCCAGCCCTCTCCCTCAAGGGGAGAGGGAGCAGATAGCGATTTATAACGGTTCGTCCCGAGCGGTACCGACCTC
>WTHE01000608.1 GCA_011523315.1 Candidatus Binatota bacterium | reverse complement strand
AGGGAAGGTGATGTCAATGGTCCTGGACCGCCAGCCGCGGTGGTTCATGCGCTTGAGAGCCGCCAGTTCCTCATTGTCGAGTATGGGGTGCGGCACCTTCAGGCGATGGGCATGTTTGCGGCTGGTCTCGAGCAGATTGGGCTCAGGACCCACGTAACACTCCAGCGACATGATCACTTCCTCCCGGATCGAATCGATCGGGGGATTGGTGACCTGGGCAAACAGTTGCTTGAAGTAGTCGTACAGCATGCGGGGCTGGTCGCTGAGGCACGCCAGGGCGGAGTCGTTGCCCATAGAGCCCACCGGATCGCGCAGCTGCTCCACCAGCGGCTGCAGCATGAACTGCATGGTTTCGACGGTGAAGCCGAACGCCTGCATCCTCGCCAGCAGCGTCGAGGACTCCAGTCCGGGGGCGGGACCATCCTTATCGGACATCAGGTCCTCAAGCGTCAGCCGCTCGGCCGCCAGCCACTCGCCGTAGGGCGCGCGGTCGGCGAACTCCTGCTTCAACTCCTCGTCGGGCACCAGCCGGCCGGAGACGAAGTCGATGAGAAACATGCGCCCGGGCTCGAGCCGGCCCTTGTACTTCACCATGGCCGGATCAACCGGCAGCACGCCCACCTCGCTGGCCATGATGACCCTGTCGTCGTGGGTGAGGTAATAACGGCTCGGCCTCAGGCCGTTGCGGTCCAGCACCGCGCCGATGTAGTGGCCGTCGGTGAAGGCGATGGACGCCGGGCCGTCCCAGGGTTCCATCACGCAGGAGTGGAACTCGTAGAACGCCCGCTTGTTCTCGGGCATCAGGTCATTCTTCTGCCACGCCTCCGGAATCATCATCATGACCGACTCCTGCAGCGTACGGCCGGTCATGAGCAGAAATTCCAGTGCATTGTCGAACGTGCCCGAGTCCGAACAATCCGGTTCCGCAACCGGGAACAGCTGCCCGATGGAATCGCCGAACAACTCCGTATGGGCCACACCCTGACGTGCGGCCATCCAGTTTTCGTTGCCCCGAAGCGTGTTGATCTCGCCGTTGTGGCACATGAAGCGGTTGGGTTGCGCCCGGTCCCAACTGGGAAACGTATTCGTCGAGAACCGCGAGTGGACCATGGCCAGATGGGTCTTGTAGTCGGGCTCCCGGAGATCGGGATAGAACGCCATTAACTGCCCGGGCGTCAGCATCCCCTTGTAGATGAGCACCTTGGTGGACAGGCTGGAGACATAGAACGCCTTGCGCTCGCTCATCTGCCGGTCGGATCGGAGCAGGTGACTGGCCCGCTTGCGGATCAGGTAGAGCTTTCGCTCGAAGGCATCGCCGCTCAATCCCGCGCCGGCCGCAATGAATACCTGCTCGATGACGGGCGCTGCCGTCAGCGCGGTGGGGCCGATTCCCGCTTCCTGCGGGCGGGTGGGCACAGGTCGCCAGCCCACCAGGTGCTGGCCTTCATCGGCGCAGACCCGGGCCACGGCCTGCTTGCATTGCTGCCTCTGCCGGACGTCGTTGGGAAGAAAGACGACCCCGGCGGAGAACTCGCCGGGCTCCGGCAAGTCCTTGCCAACTTCTTCGCGGGCGACCCGGGCGAGAAACTCGTGGGGGAGCGCCGTCAGGATTCCGGCGCCGTCTCCGGTGGCCTCTTCGGCACCGCGGGCGCCACGATGGTCCATCCGGCACAGCAGGTGTTCGGCGTCGGCAACGATTTCATGGCTGCGCCTCCCCTTGACATGGGCCACAAAGCCTACGCCACAGCTCTCGTGCTCCCGGTCGGGAGAGTACAAGCCGTGTGCGGGCGGCAGTCCACCCTTCGACCTGATGTCGTTGCTCCGGTTCATTCGTACCCTGGAGGAGCTCGCGCTCCGTCAATTTGTCGCGGGTCAGTCGCCCGCAGCGTTCACCTGGCAGCCGACTTGCGGCGTGCGCACACTCGGCGCGCATTCGGCTTGGCGCGCATGCAGCGCGGGTGAACTTGGCTGGCCCGGACGCTCATTTGCCGCGCCACAACATCTCTCCGGCGGCACAGGCGTCAAAGGGCCAAGGCCACCAAAAATTATAACACTGCCCGGCAGGTCTCTTCCGAACCTCGA
Organism: Candidatus Binatota bacterium; assembly: GCA_011523315.1. Classification (GTDB taxonomy): domain Bacteria; phylum Desulfobacterota; class Binatia; order Bin18; family Bin18; genus JAAXHF01. The sequence continues at coordinate 60 of WTHE01000608.1, read as the reverse complement.
CTCCCGCTCCATCACGCCATACAAATCTCGCCAATCCGCCCAATTTAGCCTCTTATCGCC
>WTHE01000160.1 GCA_011523315.1 Candidatus Binatota bacterium | reverse complement strand
GTCCCAGCTCAGCGTCGGGCTGTGATCCCCGGCTACGGCCAGGTCGTACGTGCCGCCGGCGATCTCGACCATCTCGGGAACCCAGTTCGCAGAGGCCATCAGCGGGTCCAGCCACTCCAGACACGCTACCTGCGGGCGTTCGAGATGGCGGGTGCGTTGCTCGACCTTCCAGACCCGTTTCTTGAGCGCACGCAGCAAATCCTCGGCCTGTTCGTCCTGACCCAGAGCCTGGGCCAAGCCCTGCATATCGTACCAGATATCCCCCAGGCGCTGCGGGCTCAGCGATACGAGAGCGACATCCGAGGCCAGCAGAGACTGCACCGCCCGCTCCACCTCGGACACCGACACAGCGCACACCTCACACTGGTCCTGGGTGACAATCAGGTCGGGTTTAAGATCACGGAGGAGGTCGGTTTTCAGCCGATAGACGCTCAGGCCGTCCTGGACCAGCTGCCGGACGCGGTCGTCAATCGCCCGGCTTGTCCCGGACGGGTCGAGCTTGGGTTCGGTCAGGATCGGCAGACCGACCACCTCGGCCGGGTAGTCGCACTCGTGCGACACGCCGACCAGACGTTCAGCCATGCCAAGGGCGCACACCATTTCGGTACTGCTCGGCAGCAAAGAGACAATCCGTTGTGGCTGAGACATATCTCGATCCTGGGCGGGAAACGTTACGCAAAACGGCGAACGATGGGTAAAAGCAATAGCCACACCGTTTGCCGTTCATCATTCAGCATTCATACTTCAGCGTTTCACCCGCTCCCCGTATGTTTTTTCGGTTCGACCTAAGCTACCATCCCGCCCCCCGGGCCGCAACGAAGCCCTTGCCCTGGCTGGGGAGACTCGCTACAAAAATCGCAATGGACGCGCGCAAGGTCTACATTGAAACCTACGGCTGTCAGATGAATATCGCCGACACCGAACTGCTCGTCGGGCTGCTCAAACCGCACGGCTACGAGCCGACCCGGCAGGCCGACCAAGCCGATGTAATTCTGCTCAACACCTGCGCGATTCGGGAGCACGCCGAGGAGCGCGTACTCAAACGCCTGGCCGCCCTGGTGCATCACAAAACCCGCCGTCCCGAGGTGCGTTTGGGGCTGACCGGCTGTATGGCCCAGCACCACCGCGACCAGCTGTTAGATAAAGCGCCCTTCCTCGACCTGGTGCTCGGCCCCGATGCCTACCGCAATCTGCCCGCTCTATTGGACCAGGACGACCCCGCCGACCCCCTGGTCTCGGTGCGGCTCGACCGGGACGAGACCTACGCCGACGTGTCGCCGGTCCGGGCTGAGGGGGTGCGGGCCTGGGTGACGGTCATGCGCGGCTGCGACAAATTCTGCACCTTCTGCATCGTGCCCTACGTCAGGGGACGTGAGCGCAGCGTGCCGGTCCAGACCCTGCTCGACCAGGTCCGAGACGTGGCCGCCCAGGGCTATAAGGAAGTCGTGTATCTGGGTCAGACCGTCAACGCCTACCGCCACGATGGGTGCGACTTCGGAGCCTTGCTGCGTCGGACCGCAGCCATCGACGGCATTGAGCGCATCCGTTTCACCTCGCCCCACCCCTCGGACATGACCGATTCGACCATCGAGGCTATGGCCGGCTGTCCAAAAGTCGCCCCCTACCTCCACCTGCCGCTCCAGTCGGCTTCGAACCGGGTGCTGGCCCGGATGGAACGCGGCTATACCATTGAAGCGTATACGGCTCTGATGGAACGCTTACGGGCGGCCGTCCCCGACATCGCCTTTTCGACCGATATCATTGTCGGCTTTCCGGGCGAGGACGAGGACGACTTCCAGGCCACCTGTGACTTCATGCAGGCCGTCGAGTATGACTCGGCCTTTCTGTTCAAGTATTCGGCCCGCCAGGGCACCAAAGCCTATAAGTGGGAGGAGACGCTGTCGGAAGAAGAAAAAGGCCAACGCTTGCAGCAGATCATTCGTTTGCAGGAAGGCATTTCCGGCGCGCTGAACCAGCGACAGGTGGGCCGCAGCGTCGAGGTTCTGGTCGAGGGGCCGGCAAAACGCCAGAAGGACTGGCTGGCCGGAAAGAGCCGGCAGTTCAAGACGGTGGTCTTTCCGGCCAACGGCGCCCGGCCGGGCGATCTGGTCCGGGTAAACGTGACCTCAGCAACTGCCCATACG
>WTHE01000654.1 GCA_011523315.1 Candidatus Binatota bacterium | reverse complement strand
GGTCCTGGACCGGCTGCGGGAGATGCAGGCCGTGGCTGCGGCCGTGGCTCAGCTCGACGTGCTGGCCTGTTTTGCCTGGGTGGCGCTGCGCCAGCGCTACGTGCGGCCCGAGATGTGCGACGAGCCGGTGCTGTCGATTACGGGCGGCCGTCACCCAGTGGTCGAGACCGTGCTGGAGGACAAGAAGTTTGTTGAAAACGACCTGCTGGTTGACCGCGACGCCCACCAGCTGCTGCTGCTCACCGCCCCGAATATGAGCGGCAAGTCGGTCTATCTGCGCCAGGCGGCGCTGATTGTCCTGCTCGCCCAGATGGGCTCTTTTGTGCCGGCCAGCGCGGCCCGGGTCGGCATTGTGGATCGCATCTTCACCCGCATCGGGGCCTCGGACAACCTGTCCCTGGGCGAGAGCACTTTTGCCGTGGAAATGATCGAGGCGGCCCAGATTCTGAACTACGCCACCCCCCGCAGTCTGCTGTTGCTGGACGAGATCGGGCGGGGGACCTCGACCTCGGACGGCTTGTCGATTGCCCGGGCGATTATCGAGTTTCTGGTTGACCAAGCCGGTCCCCGGCCGCGGACGCTGTTCGCCACCCATTTTCATGAGCTGAGCGACCTGCACCAACTCTTGCCCGGCCTGGAGAACCATACCTTTGCGGTGCGGGAGTGGAAGGGCGAGGTCGTCTTCCTGTACCGGGTCATTCCCGGTGCGGCCGATCAGTCCTACGGCATTCATGTGGCCAAGCTGGCCGGCCTGCCCGGTTCGGTGATCAGCCGGGCGCAGGAGGTCTTGGCCGACCTCGAAGCCCGCGGAGTACAGCTCGTCCGACCCCGGCGGCGGGTGTCCAAGCCGGGTGTGGCAGAGCGTGACCCCGGTCAACTCGGCCTGTTTGGCGACGGACGCGAGCCATGAGCCGGATTCGGCGTCTCGACCCGCAGACGGTTGAGCAGATTCGGGCCGGCGAGGTCATCGAACGGCCGGGTTCGGTCGTCAAGGAGCTGGTCGAAAACGCGATTGACGCCGGCGCCCAGGCGATCCGGGTCCAGATTGTGGAGGGCGGGATCCGCGAAGTCACGGTCCACGACGACGGGCAGGGCATGTCGCCCGCGGACGCGCTGCTGGCCGTCCAACGCCACACCACGAGTAAAATCCGGCGCAGCAGCGACCTGTTCGGGCTGTCCACGCTGGGCTTTCGGGGCGAAGCCCTGGCCAGTATTGCGGCGGTCTCGCGGCTGGAGCTGGTGTCGCGCACCGCAGACGCGCTTGAGGGGACGTGTATCCGGGTGGCCGGCAGTGAGCCGGCCGAGTCTGCTCCGGTCGCCGCCAGCCAGGGCACGACCGTCAGGGTCCGGCATCTGTTTTTCAATACGCCTCCACGGCGGGCCTTTCTCAAGTCGCCGGTGGCCGAGGGCAACTACGTCGAGGAGGTCCTGGTCGGCCTGGCCCTGTCCCGACCCGGACTGCGTTTTGTGTTCAACCGCGACCGCCGGCTGGTCTTTGACGCTGTAGCGCACACCGGGCCCCAGGCGCTGGCCCGGCGGGCCGGGGCAGTCCTGGGCGAGACGTGGGCGACCAGCTTGGTCCTGGACGAGGACGGCACTGCGGAGGGCGGCGGCGGCCTGCACGGCATCCTCGGGCTGCCCGAGCACACCAGAGCCACCCGCACCGCTCAGTACTTGTATGTCAACGGCCGTCAGGTCAAAAGCGCGCCGCTGTCTTCGGCGCTGAGCCGCGCCTACGGTGAGTTGGTGGCGGCCAAACGTTTTCCGGTCGGCGTGCTGTTTGTGAGCGTGCCGCCGCGTGAGCTTGACGCCAACGTGCATCCGACCAAGCGCGAGGTGAAGTTTCAGGATGAGCAGGCGGTGTTGGAGACACTCATCCGCCAGGTGCGCCGCCGGCTCGACCGGGCCAACCTGTTCAGGCGGCTGGAATTGCCGAGCGCGGCGACCTCCCAGCCGGAGTCGCCTGCCGGGTCTGGAGTGCCAACCGCTGCCCGGCCGCTGCCCGGCCCGGATGAGACTCCTCCGCGTCCTCGCTCAACGCCGTCCGCGCCCCCCCGGCCTCAGCGCCAAGCCACACTGCGCATGGTGCCCCAGCCCCGAGCGACCGCCAGGGTTTCCGGCCCGGCCCCGCCGCCTGAGCCGGACG